>CALGGP010000355.1 GCA_937915885.1 uncultured Selenomonadales bacterium
CCCACCCACCCATTTAAACCATGTTTAAAAATCTTTTTGAGGCAAAAGTTTTGCGAACGTGGGCGCCGTCGTTGGTGGGTGGGGGCGACGGCGGCGCCCTCTAAAAAAAAATGTTGGGGCGTGATGATTGAGTGACGACGGTCGGCATCATCGCCGAGTACAATCCGTTTCACAACGGGCATCGATACCAGATTGAGGAGATTCGACGGCGGCTCGACGATCCGATCATCGTGGCAGTGATGAGCGGGAGTTTTACTCAGCGCGGCGAGCCGGCAATCCTCGACAAATATATACGTGCGCAATCGGCAGTCGATGGCGGGGTTGATCTCGTGGTCGAGCTGCCATTTATTTATGCCGTTCGGAGTGCACAGGATTTTGCGCGCGGCGGAGTAAAAATTTTATCGGCGCTGGGGATCGATCGGTTGGCGTTCGGATCGGAGGTCGACGACGTTGAATCGATCAAAAAAGCCGCCGATCTGATCGACGGCGATGAATTAAAATTGCGGTTGAAGGAAAAATTATCGGCGGGGCAATCGTATGCACGGGCTATGAGAGAATCGATCGGCTCGACGGTGGTCACCAGCCCGAATGCAATGTTGGCGGTGGAATATTTACGTGCGCTCCACTCGACGACGATTGAGCCGCTGTTAATCAAACGGATCGGCTCGAATCACGACGATCAATCGATTGACGGAGTGATCGCAAGCGCGTCGGCGATCCGCGCGGAAGTTTTTTCTCCCGATCCCGATTGGAAAAAAATATCGGCAACGGTCGACTCCGGAACGTTGGCGGCGCTCCGCTCGAGTGATCTGCCGTCGATTGAAAAATTATTTTTACCGTTGGCGACGAAAATCATGATGAGCACGGCGGCGGAGTTGCGATCGATATACGGGATGGTTGAGGGGCTCGAATATAAACTGATCCGCGCGGCGCGCTCGACGTCGAGTTACGAAGAAATGATCGGCTCGATGATCAGTCGGCGCTATACGCGGAGTCGCATTCAACGACTGATGCTCCACGTGTTGACGGGCTTGACGGCGGACGACGTAAGAAATTTCGACGGAACTTCCTACATTCGAGTACTGGCGTTTAACGAGCACGGGCGATCGATTTTGCGATCGATCAGGGGCTCGGGAGTGCCGCTTGTGACGAAAACGGCTCAACATTTGACGACGCGGCTGATGTATGATAGATTATCGACGCTCGAAACGTATCAACGAATGTTGGCGTTCGATATGCGCGCGACGGATTTACGCGAAATTTTATGTTCGGCGCCGCGCCTAGGTTTAGATTTTCTATACAATCGGAAGGAGCAAAATTTATGGTCGATGCGACGCTCGACAGCGAATTCTCACGAATAGACGAGTGCAAAACCGTCGAGGAGATTAATGCGCTCCGCGCGCGATTAAACGACGATCACTTTCAAAAAATCTTTTGGCGCGCTCGAACTCTGGCGCTGACGACGGAGGATCAACTCGAAAGGCGCAAGGCGCTCGCCAAATGCGAATACATCAATCAACTGTTCGCGGCGCGCGTGCCGGTCACCAAGGCGGTCAATCCGTTTACGACGCCGCACGGATTCAAGGGCATCGCGATCTCGCGCCTCGCAAAAATCGGCAAGGGCTGTATCATTTTTCAGAACGTCACCATCGGAAGCAATACTCTGGTCGACAGCAAAAACGCCGGCTTCCCGACCGTCGGCGACAACTGCTATATCGGCGCGGGCGCAATGGTCATCGGCAACGTCACCGTCGGCAATAACGTCCGCATCGGCGCCGGCTGCACCGTCACGACCGACATTCCCGACAACGCCACCGTCGCTCAAAATCGCCCGATGATCATTCGTCGCGATAAGCCGCCCGATAATACTTTTTTGACGCCCGCCGAATTTCGGAAGCTGCACTCCGTTGTTCCGTCGCGCCCCGCCGCCTTCAAACGTGCGGACGGTCGAGTGGTCGACGCTTGGAAGAAGCGCGATTTCGACGACGCCTTTACGATTTTATTTTGCGGCGATTTGATTTTGCTCGAGGATCAAGTTAAGCGCGCCTTCGACGGTCAGACTTACGATTTCAATCCGCTTTTCGAGTATACCCGCCGTTATATCAAAGCCGCCGATTTTTCGATCGGAGTGTTCGAGGGCACCTGCGGCGGCACGCGTCGACCGTACTCTCGGAGCAATTACGCCGACGCGATCGGTCTCTACATAAATTTTCCCGACACGTTTGCGGACGCCGTCAAAGGCGCCGGCTTCGATCTCGTCACCAACGCCAACAATCATATCCTCGACATGCAGGCGGCGGGCGTCGCTCGCACCATTGACGTGCTCGATCAAAAAAATTTGGATCACTTCGGCTCGTATAAAACCGCCGAACAAAAAAATTCTGAGCGCGTCAAAATCGTCGAGCGCGACGGGATCAAAATGGCGATCCTCGCTTACACCTACGGCATCAATCACCATCGAACCGAAGAACTGATCGGCAGCGGGCTCGACTACGTCACGTCGTTTTTGGTCGACGGCAAGAGCCCGAAATACAATCAGATACTCGACGGCGTCAAAAATGATTTCGAGATTGCCAAAAGTCATCAGCCCGATCTGATCATCGTGCTGCCGCATTGGGGCACTCAATTTGTCGACGAGCCCAACGCCTATCAAAAATTGTGGCGGAAAAATTTTTTGGACTTCGGCGCCGACATCATTCTCGGCGATCACACTCACTCCGTCCAGCCCGTTAAGCTCGAGCCCGTCGGCGGCAAAATGACTTACACGCTGTTCAGCCCGGGCAATTACGCCAACGTCTATCGCGGGCATAACGGCGACGCGACGGCGATGGTCGAAGTGTATATCGATCGGTCGACGAAAAAAGTGATCGGCGGCGCGGTGATTCCGATGTGGGTGCAGTCGACGTTGCGCGGGAATTATCGGGCGCTGCCGATTTACGAGATTCTCAACAATCCCAAGCTCGGCGACGAGATCAGCACCTACGAGCTCGAGCGCGTGGAATTTATTCATCGACACATCACGCGGGTGATGCTCGGGACGGAGCTGGGGCTCAATCTGGCGCAGGAGCGGATTTATCTCGACGAGCGCGGATTTATGAGGGCGGAGGCGGCGCCGCTCGAAATCACAGACGAAATGCGCGGCGGAAAATTTTATCGACAGTTGATCGATGTGGAGAATGTGTGTTTCGTGGGCGATTCGATCACGGCGGGCTCGCGCAACGGAGGCGTGCCGTGGTACGAGCCGATTGAACGGCTGATTCGAGGGAAGGTATTCAATCGCGGTTGGGACAGTTGCACGACGAAGAGATTGTTGAAAGACCACATCGAAGAGATCACGTCGACGGAGGCGGAGTTGTTTGTGATAGCGATCGGCACCAACGACATTCGATATCGCGACGAAAAAATTTGCGCGATGGACGCGGCGGAGTATGTTGATCGATTGAGTGAGTTGCGTCGATTGATCGTTGAAAAAAATTCGGGCGCGCGATTTATATTTTTAACGCCGTGGTACTCGTTAGCGGGCGATCGGGTGAGCAAAATCAATCACGCCGGTCGGAAAAAATTGATCGCGGAGTATGTGGCGGCGCTGTCGGCGATGTGCGCGGCAAACGGCGATACGTTGCTCGACCCGAAGGCATATATATTGGGGCGGCTGTCGACGGAATTGCGCTCGAAATACATGCTGGACTGGATTCATCCGAACGCGACCGAAGGAGTGAAGCTCTACGCCGAGGCAGTGATGCTGAGCTGATTGATTCTTTGAGGGCGACGGAGTGACGGATTGATGGGGCGCCGCCCGAAAAGCAATTAGGAATTAGGAATGAGGAATTAGGAATTAAAGTTTGGGCGCCGACGACGCGGGGTGGGAACCTCTACCTTTGTTGAGCGCCGTCGATAATGGGCGGGGGCGTCGGCGGCGCCCACAAAAAAAATTTTTTTTCCGAATCCCCGAAAACCAACGGGCGGGAGAAAAAAATAAAGGCTCGCGCCTTAAATCATGAAAGAGATTCAACCGTGCGCATCAGCGCCGTGATCGAGTGCTCGAACGTCAGCCCGCCCTGCAGATATACCGCATACGGTTCTCTCAACGGTCCGTCCGCGCTCAACTCGATCGACGCGCCCTGCACGAACGTCCCCGCCGCCATGATCACTTGATCTTCGTAGCCAGGCATGTCCCACGGCTCCGGCGCCGCGTATGAATCCACCGGCGAGTTCGCTTGGATCGCACGACAAAATTCTATCAGCCGCTCCGCACTCCCCAGCTCGATCGCTTGTATGATATCTCCGCGCGGAGCCGACGATGAAGGCGACGTTCGATATCCTAAGCGCTCGAAAAGTGCCGCCGCGAAGATCGCCGACTTCAACGCTTGAGCCGTGACATGCGGCGCCATAAACAATCCTTGATACAACAGTCGACCGTCGCACAACGTAGCGCCGAGTTCATCTCCCATGCCCGGCGCCGTCAATCGATACGACGCCTGCTCGACCACATCAGCCCGTCCGACGATATATCCGCCCGTCGGTGCCAAGCCGCCCCCGATATTTTTGATCAGACTGCCTGCTGCAACGTCCGCGCCGACTTCGATCGGTTCGCGCGGCTCGACAAATTCTCCATAACAATTATCGACGAACGTCACGACATCGGCGTTTATTTTTTTTACCGTCGAACAGATTTTTTCAATGTCGTCAATCGACAGAGGCTCGCGCATCGAATAGCCCCTCGACCGTTGGAGCATCACGACTTTCGTTTTCGACGATAAAATTTTTTTGATCCCGTCGAGATCAACCCGCCCGTCGATCAACGGCAATTCTTTATATCCGACGCCGAACTCCTTCAACGAGCCCTTCGACGGTCGCTCATATCCGATCACCGTTTGAAGTGTGTCATACGGCGCGCCCGTCAATGAGATTAACTCGTCGCCCGGGCGCAACACGCCGAACAGCACCGTCGACAACGCATGAGTGCCGCTCACGAATTGCGTCCGCACCAACGCCCGCTCCGCGCGGAATATTTTTGCGTAGAGCTCATCTAATTTTTCTCGTCCGATGTCGCCGTATGCGTAGCCCGTCGTCGGCGCGAAATGCGCCAAACTCACTCGAGCCTCCCGCATGGCGTCGAGCACCTTTCGAGTATTAAACTCCGATATCGCGTTGACCCGATCGAGTTGCGGTCGAATGTTTTCAAGCAGTTCCGTCCTCAACCGAGCCAAATTACATATTCGAGACATAGTTTAATCCTTTCGTAAATTATTCGTTTGAAAATAAAAAAGGACGTGGCGCGCGGCGTCCTAAAAGGCGTCACCGTCGCGCCATGCCTAAGAAGTCGGGCGCCACAAAAATCTTATAGGCGACGCTCGAAGAGCCGCGCCGATTTTTTCCGTCACTCTTTCAATTTTTGAGCCACTGAATAGGACGCGGCGCGCGATGTTCGCTCCTTTATAATCCATCAATCCTCCCGACGCTCGAGCAGTTCATAATCGCCGTCCGCCGTCAAATGCCACGTCTCGTCCGCGCCGACAGAATTATTCGTAACCAAATTGATATTCGACACGTCGCTCTGATTGAAAAATTTCTCCGCCTGCTCGGGCGTCTTGCCGCCGTGCAATTTCCTTTCAATCAATCGATCTTTAAGAAGCTCCGGCTCCGCTTTGATGAACACCGAGTAATCCGCCAGCGCTCGAATGTTCGTCCACTTCGGATTCTTCAACAGCAGATAATTGCCCTCGAGCAGAATGATATCGTCCTCAACGCTCATTGCGTCGGGGATCACGTCGTGGATATTTCGATCGTAAATCGGAAAATCCGCCCCCTCGCCGCGCACCGCTCTCAACTTCTGCTGCATCAGATCGGTATCAAAAGTTTCGGGCGCGCCCTTGATAAACTTCATCGGGATCGTCGAGCCGTCGCGCATCGCCAGATGCGAACCGAGATAATCATTCGAGAAGTGGAAGCCGTCCATCGACACCGCACGGATCGGATCGAGGTTTTTGCGCTCGCGCGACAACTTCTCGAGGAACATCGACAGAGCGGTTTTGCCCGCGCACGGAGGCGCCGCCAAGTAGCAGATGACTTTGCGGTCGAGGTCGGTGCGGAGCTGAGAAAGATGCTTGAGGAACGGCACGAAGAGATTTTCAATGGTCTCTTGATTGTAGCGGACGGGATATTTGAAGCCGCTGATGTCGAGCTCGTCGTTGATCCAAATTTTTTCTGACATACGATCACATCACTTTCGTTGGATTGATCGGATTATACGGCAGTTGCGTCGACAAGTCAAACGGCGCGATCAACGCTCCAAATCGCCGGGCTTTTCAATATCGATCGCATCACGAAGCAGAGTGACCTTGCCGTTATCGATGGTAAAGATCGCGTCCATTTGAGAGTAGGCATTCGCCAAGCCGGCGGCTACAGGATTGACAAATTCAAAGACGTAACCGTAATTGCCGTCGGGCAAAGCGCCGCGTTCAATATCAAGAGTATCGCCGACGACGATCGGATCGCTGATATATTTGATTACATTGCCGGATTTGGCGAGTTGCTCGAGCGCATCCATTCTCTCCTGCATGGTCGGTTGTTCTTTTGGATCCGACTTGGCGGCTTTGTCCGGCTCGAATATCTGTCGGAAGAAATCCTCCGGATCGTCGTCCTTGGTTGAAAACTTATCCAAAGTTTTTGCGAGTTCGCTGTTCGGATCGATATCCCAAGGCAGAAACAGCCCGAGGAAGATCGGTTTGATCACGTCGCCGGAGCCGACGCCGTCAATTTCGCCGGTCGGGATTGAAGTGTTGCTTTCGACCCGGGCACCGATAATCTTGAAAGTTTCATCGGGATATTGGCAGGATATCAGCAGAGTACGCGGTTGATCGTTCAACAGGATCAGTGCGGAGTAAAGTTCCGAGCCGGATTTTTTTCCATCGGCACCGATCGCGGTCGAATTCGCAACGAGATTCATGTAAATTGGTTGCCCGTTAATGGTGAGCCATTTTCCGTCGAAAGTACTCTTAAATTCGCCGGTCTCCCAATCGGATTGAACATTGTTGTCGCTGCCCAAGTAGAGGGCGATAATATGAGCGACACCGTCATTTGATTTGACATCCTTCAGGTAGATTAACTGCCCTTGAACGCGCGAAATTCGATCGAGATATTCTTCGTCGATATCGACGCTGACAGTCATATCTTCTTCGTCCACATAAGTCCATGTCTGATTGAGCGCGCTGAGATCGAAGAAACCGCCTTTGAGCGCAGCCTGTATTTCGTTCGGATCGAGCGCGTTGATATCGGAGGAAGAATTGTTTTGAGCGACGCGGGTTTTGACGCCTTTACCATATCTCGCCTCGTAAATCATTTTGTAGAAATTTGCCTGCGCTTTCGGCGCAATATTTTTATCCGCGAGTTCGATATAGGTGCTGATATTCTGACCTTGGACAACGAGATTGTACGGATAATAAGTCGTGAGCCCGCCGCCGCGTCGGAGTGCCGGACCGCGCACCTGATAAACGACCGCGCCGTTATAATTGATGCCGTCGATGGCTCGAATCAAGGCGTCGCTCGATTGAACCAGCGAGTTGGAATTTGAAAGTCCTCGTGTGACTTTGACACTCTCCGCCAACGTCTTTAAATCAACGGAGGATGGGTCTTGATAATATTCGCTGTGGGAAAGGGCATCCTCAAAATAAGTAATCGAGGCATTCGGATTTTGACGCGCGTAATCGCTTGCCGCCTTGCCGAAGTTTTCATATGCTTTATCGAGCATATTCATTTTTGACAGCTCGACGACGGACATCGTGCAAATCTCCGTCGGAGAAAAGACTTTTGCGCTGTGCCATGCCTCTTTGCCGCCGTTAAGTTGCTCGATCTTGGAACAATCATTCCAATAAGTATTGCAGATCACTTCGCCGAGTTGCTTACCGTTCATCGCGGGGTTTTTCGACAGCGTACTGATCAGACCGGTGTATTCAAACATCACCGCTCCGTATATCGTCTCTTGCGACGCCGCCATATAACGGGCAATGCCCTCGAGACTTACCGCCGTCTCGTAAGTCGACATCAAGCACGCATCAAAGGCGATGAGCTCAAAAGGAGGATCGCCCGCTTTAATTCGATCGCCCCAAACGTGTTTGAAGGCAGTTTGCATTTCGCTCAAATCAAGCGCGTCGAAACGCCCGTCGTTTTTGAGAGGTCGATATTCGTCAAGACCAACTCCGATCAACGAGCCGCCGCCGTGATCGACAAAAATGAACACGCGATGATCGGGTTTAACCTGCGGCTCGATAACATTGCGTCCGTACTCGAGAAAATTGATTAAGCCTTCAGTGGTATTCATCAATGTTTTCGGATCGTTGGTGTTGATCGGAACGAGCGATTTTGCATTCCAATCGCGATTGTCTTTGCCGTAGAGATACAGTCCGACCTTCCCGTTATTTGCCTCAAACGCGGGATGTTTCCACTTCGTTGTGCCACCCGCTTGCATAAAAATCTGTACATTGCCGGAGGCAAAATCGGCATTTTCGATTTCGCGGATGCAACGGTTCACATCGCCGGGGGTTCTTTGTGACTCAATATCGGTACCGCAGACGTACCAATAGACGAGCCATTTATCATTCGGATTGTATTTTTCTTTGACGGGCTCGACGGAAGGTTTTTCGGGCTCGGGTTTCGTCTCCGGCTTTTTGATCTCGTAAGCGCCGCGCGGAGCGAAAATCGCCTCGACAAAGCTGTCGATCGCCGTATCATCCGCCGCCTTGATTTCAAACATCGGATCGATGAAATTTTTCAGTGTCGACAGATCGGACGGAATGTAATAATATTTACCGTCACGCTCGACGCGATCACAACGCACATCGAGCGAGCGCTCACCATTCATCGGAATTTGATCGATAAACTTTTCGATCGAAACGAGCGTAGTCTGTTGAAACTCAGCGTCCGATCTCAACGCCGTTTCACTGACGCCCTCACTCTGTTTGAGACGTTTCATAACGGCAACCGTAAGCATGTCCTTGCCTTGCGAACCGAGTTGCGCGGCACGTTGACGATCGATTGTCGCGGCAGTAAGCGTAACGATCGGATGTTCTTCGTCATTACTCTTCAGCTTCGCGCGGATGTTCATCGAGTTTTTGAGTTTTGCGAAGTACTTCGACTTGACGTCGGCGAGCGTCTCGTGGCTCAAAGGATATGCACGAAACATCGTTGCGAAACTGTTATTGAATTGCGTCTCAAAGTCATTGATTTGATCCTTCGACAATCCGGCAGCCGACGAATTTTTTGATGTTCCGAACGCGAACAGCTCGGCGTACGCAAGGACGGACTTATCCGCGCGACTTGCGGCAACGGCATTTAACCAACCGGTTGCCCACAATGCCGTCACGAACAGTGGGCTTGTCAAGCGTTTTCATAAAGATCGAAAAAAATTTTTGGGCGAAAGATTTTCCGTCACAAAAATTTTTTTATGATATAATCGGCGCCGAGGTGATTGCATTGAAAGTGACACAAAAAGATTTGGACACGGTAGCAAGTCTGTCGCGCTTGCGCATCGACGAATCGGAGCGGGCGGAAGTGCTCGGGCAGCTGGACAAATTTCTGACGTACGTTGAGAATTTACAGCAGCTCGACACGTCGAAGGTGGAGCCGACGACTTACGCGTTGCCGATGAAAAATGTATTCCGCGCGGATGTGGTGAAGCCGTCGCTGGATCGAGAGTTGGCGTTGTCGAACGCGCCGTTGAAAGAGGACGGATATTTTAAAGTGCCGCGAGTGCTCGAAGAATAAATTTTTGAGAGGGCGCCGCCGACGCTCCCGCCCTCCATCGACGGCGCCCAACGGAGGGAAGCATGCCCACCCGCGTCGGCGGCGCCTGCATATGACGCGGTACTTATCCTGCGTCGGTGTCGCCCGCATTTTGAGACGATAAAAAGGCGCCGACTGCGCGGGGCGGGAATCGATCCATAAGTTGGGCGCCAACCTTCGGGGGTGGGAGCGCAGGCGGCGCCCAAAAAAAAAACGGGCGGGATTATAAATTTTGGAGGAGATCATATTGGAATTAAATAAATTGACGGCGCATGAACTGCATCAGCTTTTGATCGATAAAAAAATTTCCGCCGTCGAGATCACAAACGCCGTGCTCGATCGGATCGATCAATCCGAAAAATCGATCGGCGCTTACATAACCGTCACTCGAGAGCACGCGCTCGACTCCGCGCGGACGGTCGATAAAAAAATTGCCGACGGTCAATCGATCGGAGTGCTCGGCGGCATCCCGATCGCAATCAAGGACAATATTTGTACCAAGGGCATTAAGACGACGTGCGCCTCGAAAATTCTTGAGAACTTCGTGCCGCCGTATGACGCGACCGTTATTCAAAAGCTCCGCGCGGAAAATCCGATCATCGTCGGCAAGGCGAATATGGACGAATTTGCGATGGGCGGCTCGACGGAGAACTCGGGCTTCCACGTCACGCACAATCCTCGTGATCTCGAGCGAGTGCCGGGCGGTTCGAGCGGCGGGAGTGCGGCGGCGGTTGCCTCCGACGAAGCGATCATCGCGCTCGGCTCCGACACCGGCGGCTCGATTCGTCAGCCCGCGTCGTTTTGCGGCGTCGTCGGAATGAAACCGACTTACGGTCGCGTCTCGCGCTACGGGCTCGTCGCCTACGCCTCGTCGCTCGATCAGATCGGTCCGATCACAAAGGACGTCACCGATTGCGCTCACGTCCTCAACGCGATTGCCGGTCACGACGACATGGACTCGACCTCGACGGCGGCTCCCGTGCCGGACTATACTCAATCGTTGCGCGTCGATGTCAAGGGATTGAAGATCGGCTTGCCGAAGGAATATTTTGCGGCGGGCATGGATTCGGAAGTTGAGCAATCGATTCGGAACGCGGCGTCGGAGTATGAAAAACTCGGCGCGACGATCAAAACGATCAGCCTGCCGCACACGGATTATGCGATCTCGGCGTATTATCTGATCGCACCGGCGGAGGCGGCGACAAATCTTGAGCGCTACGACGGAGTGAGCTACGGCGTTCGGATCGACGGCGTTGACGTGGTCGACATGATGAAGAACACGCGGACGGCATTATTCGGAGCGGAAGTAAAAAGGCGGATAATGATCGGCAACTACGCGTTGTCGGCGGGATATTACGACGCGTATTATTTGAAGGCGCTGAAGGTGCGGACGCTGATTCAAAATGATTTCGTCGAGGCGTTCAAAGATGTGGACGTGATCTTGGCACCGACGGCACCGACGCCCGCGTTCAAAATCGGCGAGATGATCGACGACCCGCTGAAAATGTATCTGCAGGACGTGTGCACGGTGCCGCTCAACTTGGCGGGGCTGCCGGGCATATCGGTTCCGTGCGGCGAAACTTCGACGGGGCTGCCGATCGGATTTCAATTGATCGGGCGTGCGCTCGACGAAGAGACATTAATCAGAGCCGCTTACACTTTCGAGCAACGATAAATAATGAAGGCCGGCGCCGACAACGCGGGTGGGAACCACCGTCCTCAGTTGGGCGCTGACATTGGTGGGCGGGAGCGTTGGCGGCGCCCACTAATCGTTGCCCAAAAAAACGGCGGCGGCGCCCATGTAAACACTCCGTCAATCAAAAAAAGGAGCGATGATCATGCATGCCGAGAGCAAAATTTTGAATGTGACGCTGTCGAAGAAAAAAATTCATTTCGTCCCGAACATCGTCTACGCTCAGGTGCCGACCTTCGACAGCCCCAATAAAATTCTTCAGCTCGATCTCCTTCAGCCGCAATCCGATCGCCCGCTGCCGACCGTCGTCTTCGCCACCGGCGGAGCGTTCGTCGCCGCTGATCGAGCGCGCATGCCTCAAATTCGATTCCGTCTCGCCGAGTGCGGCTACGTCGTCGCGAGCATCACCTATCGCACCTTCCCCAACTCCCAATTGCCCGCGCCCATCGAAGACGTTAAATCCGCCGTCCGATTTTTGAAGGCGCACTCGAAAAAATTCAACGTCGATCCCGATCGGATTGCGTTGCTCGGCGACAGCGCCGGCGCTTACCTCTGTGCTTGCGCCGCCACCACTCATCTTTCGGATCGATTCAACGTCGGAGATCATCTCGAGCAGTCGAGTGAAATAATCGGCGCCATCGATCTCTACGGGCTCTCCGATCCGATAAAAGTCAACGGCGGATTTATGTACTCGCCCGACGCCGTCAAATTCAATCCGATCAATTACGTCGATAAAAATTCCGCGCCAATGCTTTTGATGCACGGCACCAACGATCAGATCGTTTCGCCCGAGCAGACCGATCTGTTGTTCCAAGCGTTGAGGGCGGCGGGCGTCGACAGCGAACGCTACTTGATCCCGGGCGCCGATCACGCCGACGAATATTGGGTGCAGGACGCGGTCTTTGATGTGATCGTCAATTGGCTCGCTCGACATGCGAAAAGATAATTAGGAATTAGGAATGCGGAATGCGGAATTAAGGTTTGGCGCCGCCAACGCGGGTGGGAACCACGGGCTAATTAGGGTGCCAACCTCGATGGGCGGGGGCGTTGGCGGCGCCCACTAATCGTCGCCAAAAAAAACGGCGGCGGCACCCATATAAATATTCCGCTACAATAGAGTGGTCGGAAAAAATTTTTTGGACAGGAGTTGATCATGATGTCCGATATAGCACTCGCCATGGACAATTACCCCGACGCCGATCCCAACGATTGGTTTGAAATTATTGAAGGAGTGAAGACTATGGCGGCATCTGCGCGCGGCGGTCACAATATCATTGCAGCGAAAATTTTTTCCGCCTTTGATGCTTACTTCATCAGAAATAATATCGGCGCGGTCGCAATTCCCGATGTCGACGTGTATCTGCCGGACGGCAATCTCTTCCGTCCCGATCTTTGCGTGATTTGTGAGTCCGCAAAGTTCGATGATGACGGCAAAATTCACGGCGTGCCCGAGCTCTGCGTCGAAGTTCTCTCGCCGTCGACCGCAAAAAATGATCTCGGAATCAAAATGATGCTCTACGCTCGCAACGGCGTCAAGGAGTATTGGGTTATCAATCCGAAGTCTAAAGATATTCTCGTCTACAAATTGATCGATGGCTATTATGTGTTGGACGGCGCCTATCACAGTTACGATAAGGCGGAGTTCGATGATTTGACCGATTCCGAGCGCGCCGAAGTCAAAGACAAAATTCAAGTCGGCATCTTCCCTGAGCTGTTCGTCGACGTCGACCGCATTTTCAAATGGTGGTCCCATTAATTTGCTCTTGAAATCATGAAGGAAAAATGACGATCACGTAGAATTAAGCGGCGAACGGGAGGCTGATAGTTTGAAGACACAAAAATATAAGCGAGTGGTTTTGAAATTGAGCGGCGAGTCGCTTGCCGGCGAACAACAATTCGGCATCGACCCGAAGGTCGTCAACGATATCGCACGACAGATTAAACGCATTCACGACGAGAAGATCGAAGTCGCGATCGTCGTCGGCGGAGGAAATATTTGGCGCGGTCTCTCCGGCTCCGCTCAGGGCATGGATCGCGCGTCCGCCGATTACATGGGAATGCTCGCCACCGTCATGAACGCGCTCGCCCTCCAAGACGCGCTCGAAAAAATAAACGTCTTCACTCGAGTGCAGACCGCGATCGAAATGCGCGAAGTCGCCGAACCTTATATCCGCCGACGCGCCGTCCGTCATCTCGAAAAGGGACGCGTCGTGATCTTCGGAGCCGGTACCGGCAGCCCTTATTTCTCGACCGACACCACTGCCGCATTGCGCGCCGCCGAAGTCAAAGCCGACGTAATTTTGATGGCGAAAAAGGGCACCGACGGCATTTACGACAGCGATCCCAATAAAAATCCCAACGCCAAAAAGTTTGATCGGCTCGCTTATATTGATATACTCAGCCTCGGTCTGCAGGTGATGGATTCGACCGCCACGAGCCTTTGTATGGATAATAAAATTCCGTTGGTCGTGTTTGACATCGACCGCCACGAAAATTTGTATCGCGCGGCGACGGGCGAGGAGATCGGCACGACGGTCGAGAGTACGAAATAAATTTTTTGGGGAGGCAGTTTCAATGACGAAAGAAGTTCTCGACGCTCAAGAAGAACGCATGAAAAAAACTCTCGAGGGGCTCAAAAAAGAGTACGGCACCCTCCGCGCGGGACGTGCGGCGCCGTCGCTGCTCGACAAGGTGACGGTGGATTATTACGGCACGCCGACGCCCGTCAATCAGTTGGCGAACGTGACGGTGCCCGAGCCGCGAATGATCATGATCAAGCCGTGGGATAAAAAATCGTTGAAGGACATCGAAAAGGCAATCATGAAATCCGATCTCGGATTGATGCCCAACTCCGACGGCAGCGTGATCCGATTGGCGATCCCGCAATTGACGCAGGAACGGCGCAAGGAACTGGTCAAGGTCGTCAGCAAAAAGGCGGAGGAAGCGAAGGTCGCGATGCGCAACATCCGTCGTGACGGCAACGAGGCGATCAAAAAGCTCGAAAAAAATAAGCAGATCACCGAGGATGATCGCAAGGAAGCGCAAGAGGACATTCAAAAACTGCTCGATAAATATATCAAACTGGTCGACGGCACGAAGGCGACCAAAGAGAAGGAAGTCATGGAGGTCTAAGTGATTTACCCCGAACTCGATCGAGAACGATTGCCGCGGCACGTCGCGATCATAATGGACGGCAACGGGCGTTGGGCGGGCGCGCTCGGGCTGTTGAGGAGCGCCGGTCACACGGCGGGCGTCAAGACGCTCAAAAAAATTCTTACGACCGCCGTCAATCTCAAGCTCGAGGCGCTCACGGTCTACGCGTTTTCGACGGAGAATTGGAAGCGTCCGCTTGCCGAAGTCGATTTTTTGATGCATTTATTCTCCGAGTATCTTGAAAAAGAAAAGCTCGAGATGCACGCCAATAACGTCCGCATACATTTTCTCGGTCGGACGGAGGAATTTTCGCCGTTGATCCAATCGCAAATTCGCGACGCCGAACATTTGATGCGAAACAACACCGGCGTCAGGTTTAACATTGCGGCGAATTACGGCGGGCAAGATGAGATCGTCCGCGCGGCGCGCTCGATTGCGTCAAAGGTTCTCGACGGTCGGCTTTCGATTGACGACATCGACGAAAAAATTTTTGAGGCTCAGCTCGACACTTGCGACAGCCCGCCCGTCGATCTCGTGATCCGAACCGGCGGCGATATGCGCGTGAGTAATTTTTTGTTGTGGCAATCGGCTTATGCTGAATTTTGGTTTACGCAAACCAATTGGCCCGAGTTCACGTCCGAAGAATTTATCGGAGCGCTGATCGATTTCGGCAAGCGCGAACGTCGATTCGGCGCGCTCAAAACTTCATGACTCGACAAAAATACTGCGAAAGGAGCGCGGCTCAGCCCGATCAAAACGATCGTCGGCCGCATAAACGGATTTGATAATACGAACAATCAGCGGAATCATCGGCATCATTATCGCCGCCTTCATCATTCAGCTCGGCTCGTTGCCGTTCGCGGTCGCGACGATCCTATTGTCGTTGCTCGCCTGGTACGAGTTCTCCGACATTCTCGGCAAGAAAGGCATCGACACGACATTAATCCTCGGCGCGGTCGTGCTGATTTTTATGGAGTGTTGCGCGTGGCTGGGCAACCTCGAAGAACTTTTAGCCGTGATGACAATCGGGATGCTGTTGATATTCCTGTTGACGGTGATTTTATACGGGACGGTGCGCCCAATCGACGCGAGCGTCTCAATCGGCGGGCTGCTCTACATCGGGCTGCCGTTTTCGCATCTGATCATGTTGCGATTTTTCGACGACGAGAAGTTAGCGCCGCCGGCGGACGCGATGAGCAAACTTTTTTCGTTCCATGTGCCGGTGGTGAATCTCGACGTCGGCGGGGCGCTCGAATCGTTGTTGAATCTGCAATTCGACGTGGGGACGGCGCTGATATGGCTGTTGTTCATCGCGACGTGGGCGTGCGACACGTTTGCGTTCTTCGTGGGGACGGCGTTCGGCTCGCACAAACTTGCGTCGACGATCAGCCCGAAGAAAACCGTCGAAGGATTTTTGGGCTCGATGATCGGCACGACGGCAATCACGGGCGTGGTCGGGCACTTCCTGTTTTCGTTTCCGATGACTGAGATGTTTATCTTAGGGTTTGCGCTGTCGATAGTGGCGATGCTCGGAGACTTGGTCGAGTCGGCGTTGAAACGATACGGCGGCGTGAAGGACTCGGGGATTTTCCTGCCGGGGCATGGCGGCGTGCTCGATCGGTTTGACAGCATTTTGTACACGGCACCGTTCTTTTACTATTACGTGGTCGTGATGGGGATCGTGTGATGAGGACGATAATAATTGCGGCGCTGATGATGCTGATGTTGACGGTCGAGTGCGGGGCGTCGAAGGTGCTCGGCGAAGATCGGGCGGCGATCGGAGGAATCGCGATCGGCAGCAAAGTTGAGTATGTCGAGAGCATTTACGGAGCGCCGGACAAAATTCTTGAGAGTGACGCGCGGACGGTCGAATGGTACTACGGCGAGACGTTTCAGATCAGATTTACGGACGGTCGGGCGGTGTTTGTGTGCTCGAGTGCGAATAACGGTCTGAACACGCCGGACGATGTCGGAGTCGGGATGAAGGGTCGGCTGATCAAAAAAGTGTTCGGGCGTCCGAGTGAGAAATTTAAATTTGATCGGCGCAAGGTTTATGTCTATGACGTGAAAGGCGCGGGGCAAATGATGTTTGTGCTCAACGGCGATTGGATCACGGAGATCAGACTGACTGCCACTGAGGGGTGATCGCATGAAACGAGTAGCAATTTTGGGTTCAACGGGCTCGATCGGGACGCAGGCGCTCGACGTGATCCGCGCCCACCACGAACTGTTGAGCGCTGAAGTGATCGCCGCGCACTCGAATGATGCACTGCTCGAGCGGCAGATCGATGAATTTCATCCTCCGATCGCAATTCTTTCGGACGACGCCGCTTATTCCCGATTGAGCTCACGTCGAAAATTCCCGTCGACAAAATTACTCGGCGGTCGCCAATCTCTGATCGATGCCGCCACATTCGACGCCGTTGACATCGTTCTTACGTCGATGAGCGGCTTCGCCGGACTCGAGCCCACCATCGCCGCCATCAATGCTCATAAAAATATTGCGCTCGCCAACAAAGAAACTCTCGTTGCCGCCGGAGAATTGGTCATGCGTCTTGCCGACGAGTGCGGCGTAAAAATTTTGCCCGTCGACTCCGAACACGGCGCTTTTTTTCAGTGCCTCAACGGCGAAGATCGACGCGCTATCAAAAAATTATTGTTGACGGCATCGGGCGGACCGTTCAGAGGAAAAAATCAATCCGATCTCGAAAACGTCACCGTCGATCAGGTGCTCGCTCATCCGACGTGGAATATGGGCAAAAAAATTACCGTCGACAGCGCTACGCTCGTCAATAAAGGTCTCGAGGTGATCGAGGCGAAATTTTTATACGGCGTCGACTACGATCAAATTCAGGTGGTCGTGCACCCGCAAAGCATCATTCATTCGATGGTTGAGTTCGTCGACGGCTCGGTGATAGCTCAATTGGCGTCGACGGACATGCGCCTTCCGATCCAATACGCGCTGACTTATCCCGCGCGGATCGCGTCGACGGTGGATCGATTGGATTTTTGGTCGATGCAATCATTGACATTTGAAGAGCCCGATCTCGAAACGTTCAGAGGCTTGAAAATCGCTTACGAAGTCGGACGGCGCGGAGGAACGGCGCCTTGCATTTTCAACGCGGCGAATGAGATCGCGGTCGGCGCCTTCCTCGACGGTCGAATAAAATTCTTGGACATCTATCGAGTGATTGAAGGCGTGCTCGATCAACAACCGATCATCGACCGACCGACGCTCGAGACGCTCATCGTCGAGAACAATTCCGCGCGGAGTCTCGCCGAAAAAATAATTTCAGCCCTTTGACGCGGCGCCCGCGCGTGTCGCGTTTTTTTTATGCTTGTAAACTGTCACGTAGAAATATTATAATGGGCGCGGTCGATAAAATTTTTATTTCGAGGGAATGATCATGTTCAATAGAAATTTTTTCAGATGCGCCGCCGTGATCTGCGTGATGAGCCTCGGGCTGAGCGTGGCGTGCGCGGAGCCGCGAGAGGTCGAGGCGGACGGCGAATATCGGCTGGGCGACAATGACACGCGCTCACAGGCGAAAGACCTTGCGCTCGACGATGCCAAGAAGGCGGCGCTCGAAAAAGTTGCCGTTTACATCGAAAGTTACAGCCTCGTCAACGATTTTCAACTGACGAAACAGCAGATTGCCTCCTACACCAACGGAAAGCTCCAAATTAAATCCAAGACGTTTGACTTCATCGAAGATGGGCTGGTGTGCAAGGCGCACATCATTGCGTCGGTAGACATCGACGAGACCGAGTTGAAAAATCTTCCGAAGATCGATCCTGATCCTCAACCCGTCGAGCAAAAAAACGAGCCTGAGGAGATCGATCCGATCCCGCCGTGGATTAGAAATGCTCCCGATCCGGCGCCGACGAAGCCGCTGTTTAATGTTGAGCAGTACAACGGACATTATTACGCGGTGATCGACGACGGCATGGATTGGCGCGATGCCGTCGAATATTGTCGCGCGCGCGGCGGGCATTTGGCGACGATCAATTCGAGCGCGGAGCAAAAATTTGTGCAAGGGATTGTCTTCGTGCAGGGCAAGCGCAATTGTTATTGGCTGGGCGGATATCAGAGCCTCATGCACGGCGACAAATGGTATTGGGTCGACGGGGCGCCGTTCGAGTACACGAATTGGGCGGTGGAGCAGCCCGATAATTTGAAGGAGACGGCGCTGATGATGTATCGCAATCCGAATCCGCTGAGCGAAAGTTCGTTGGGCGAGTGGAATGATTTGGCGGCGAACGGGACGTATGCGTCGGAGCCGTTCTTCGGACTGAACAATTTCGGATTCGTGTGCGAATGGGAGTCGCGCGAGTTGGTTCAGTACAATTGAGGGCGCCGACATGAAAAAATTAATCCCGCCCACCCACC
>CALGGP010000356.1 GCA_937915885.1 uncultured Selenomonadales bacterium
CAAAACTCCGTCGCCGACGGCGCCCTTTATTTTGAAAAAAAGTTTTTCGAGGGTGGGCGGGTGGGGAGAAAAAATTTTTTTCCGTTGACCCCGTCGCCCCCAATTACGCATTACGCATTTCGCATTACGAATTGCTTTTTATGCCGTCGATGAGCAGTTGCACCTTCAATTGCACGTTGGTTTGAAACGGGATCGGCATGAGGCTCAACGCCGCCGAGTGATAGATCGAATGAAACATCTCCGCGATCAGCGCGCTCGACACATCCGCGCGGATATGCCCGTCCGATTGCCCGCGCTCGATGATCGCCTCGAACACCGGCTTGAATTTCGGACGAGTTCTCTTCTTCCACAGGTCCGGTCGATCCGAATGCTCCGACGCGCTCAGGAATAACGGCAGCACAAATTTATTTTCGTCGAGCAACGCCGCCGTCCGATCGTTGATCACTTTCAGCGCCGCCAACGGGGAATGTTTTTCGCGCTCCGCCAACTCGATCAATTCGCCTTCAATGCGCTCGAACAACGCGAACAACAAATCTTCCTTCGACGCAAAATAATTGTAGAAAGTGCCGACCCCCAGCCCCGCCGCGTTCATTATGTCGGCGATTGATGTCTCGCTGTAGCCGCGCCGATCAAATTGTTCGACCGCCGCCGACATTATCAGCTGCCGCGACCGAAGTTTTTTCCGTTCTCTCAAACCCATTTCTGCTCACCACCTTACCGCCGAAAATAATATCACAGTTCGGCGCCGTTGAAAAGCGATTAGTTTTTGCTATAATGGGCGCGAAGGAGCGATCGATATGGCGATTTTGAAATTGAAGGCGGCGTGCAAAAATTATGTGTGGGGCGGGCGGCGCTTGATTGACGAGTACAATGTCGAGTACGGCGGAAAATTTTTGGCGGAGGCGTGGATGTTGTCCTGCCACCCCGACGGGGCGTCGACGATCGTCGGCGGCGACTTCGACGGCAAAACTTTGATCGAGTACATCAATGCCAACGGTCGGGAGGTGCTCGGCGAAAATTGTCGGCGGTTTCGAGATTTCCCGTTGCTGATCAAATTCATCGACGCGCACGACGATTTATCGATCCAAGTGCACCCGTCGAATGCGTATGCGCTCGAGCACGAGGGGCAATTCGGCAAGACGGAGATGTGGTACATCATCGACGCGGAGCCGGGCGCGAAAATTTATTACGGATTCAAGCGACGGATTGATCGAGACGAATTTAAATCGCGCATCGGCAGTGAGCGCTTGCTTGAGGTGCTGAACGCGGTCGAAGTGCAACGCGGCGACGTGATTTTGATCGAGAGCGGGACGTTGCATGCGATCGGCAAGGGGATCGTGCTGGCGGAGATACAACAGAACTCGAACGTCACGTATCGGCTTTACGATTACGACAGCAAACGGGAGCTGCACATCGAAAAGGCGCTGGAGGTGACGCGGCGCGTGCCGATCGAGCGCGGTCGGAGCGTTTACCCGCACGTGGCGGATTGCGATTATTTCACGGTGGATCGCGTGTCACTTGACGGGCGCCTGACTTATCGGACGCAAGGCTCGGTGCAATCGGATTCGTTTCTGTCGATACTGATATTGGACGGCGACGGGACGTTGAGCAATCAATCGACGACGGTTGAGTATCGCAAGGGCGATTCGTTTTTTCTGCCGGCGGGCTCGGGGGATTGGCAGCTCGAGGGAAAATGCGACGCGCTGTTGACGACGGTGCGGGCGAAAGAAAATCCGATCCGCGTGGGCTTGACGATCGGCTCGTCGGAGATACAAATCGGATTGGTCGATCGGAAAAACAAATTGATAGCGGTCGAGAGGAAGCCGACGGAGCCGGAGCGCGGCGCTCAAAAAATCATCGAAGACTCCGCGCGGAGCATTTTAAAATTGTTGTCGGATAAAAAAATTCCGTTGGATCAATGCGTGGGAGTGGGCGCGGGCGTGGCGGGGACGATCGATCGACCGCGCGGCAAAGTATTGTACTCGAACAATTTGCGATGGGAGAATGTGGAATTAAAAAAAGCGCTGGGCGAATTAATCCCGTGTCCTGTGAGGATAGCGAACGATGCGGATTGCGCGGCGCTGGGCGAATCGATAGCGGGCGCGGGGCGCGGCGTAAAAGATTTGGTGTTGTTGACGATCGGCAACGGGATCGGCGGCGGGATCATTCTCAACGGTGAGGTATTCGAGGGCGGAATGATCGGCGGCGCGGAGGTCGGACATCAAGTGATCCGCGTCAACGGGCGGCGGTGTACGTGCGGGCGGAAGGGTTGTCTCGAGGCGTATGTATCGGTGGGAGCGCTGTTGAGAGCGGCGCGATTGGCGCTCGGACATGAGACGACGCTCGAGGAAATTTTCAAGCGGCTCGATCGAGAAGACGTCGACATGGCAGAAGTCGTCGAGCAATACACATTGATGTTGGGGCAAGGCGTGGTGAACATCGTCAACATGTTTCGACCGCAATTAATATTATTGGGCGGAGTGATGTCGGCGTATGCGGAGCGCTTCATCGAGCCGATCGCGGAAATGATCAAGTCTGACAGCTTCGGAGGCGAAGGCTCGCGGCTGCCGACTTTGGCGTTGGCGCAATTGGGCGACACGGCGGGCATAATCGGCGCGGCAAACCTGTAAAGCAATTAGGAATTAGGAATTAGAAATTAGGAATTAGGAATTGGGGATAACGGAGTTCGGGGGCGACGGAAAAAAGGGGCGCCGAGCCCCTAGGGTGGGAGCGTCGACGGCGCCCAAAAATTTACTGATCGGAGGCGGCGTTGCTGAAAAACAAATTGGGCTTGACGGACGCAATCGAGTTGGCGCGGGTCGAAGAAAAAATCGGCAAACAAAAGGCGCTCGCAATGTGGAGCGCTCCCGCCTTCGCTCAATTGCCCGCCGGAAAATTTTCGACGCTGGCGTTCATCCATCGGACGCTGTTCGAGGACATTTATGAGTTCGCGGGGCGCCTCCGCTCCGTCAACGTATCGAAGGGGAATTTCCGATTCGCGTCGGCGCTGTACCTTCGAGAAGCGGTTGAAACAATCGAGCGGCTGCCGCAATCGACGTTCGACGAGATCATAATCAAATACGTCGAAATGAACGTGGCGCATCCGTTTCGCGAGGGCAACGGTCGGAGCATGCGGCTGTGGCTCGATCACATGCTCCGGCGGGAGTTGCGACGGGTGATCGATTGGAGCGCCGTCGACAAAAATAAATATCTGTCGGCGATGGAGCGCAGTCCGATTGATGCCGAGCCGATCAAAAAATTGTTGTCGGATGCGTTGACGGAGTCGATCGATGATCGGGAGATTTTTATGAAGGGGCTCGACGCGAGCTATTTCTACGAAAATTATATGGCGTATCGAAGTGCGGAATTGGACGGGAGGAATGAATGATGGAAAAAATTTTGGTGCTCGACTTCGGCGGGCAATACAATCAATTGATCGCGCGGCGTGTGCGGGAGTGCAACGTCTATTGCGAGGTGCACACTTATACGAAATTCGGCGTCGACGAGATCAAAAAATTCGATCCGCGCGGAATCATTTTGACGGGCGGACCGCAATCGGTCAACAGCGACGACTTCAGCGTAGACGAAAAAATTTTTGCGCTCGACGTGCCGATCCTCGGGATTTGTTTCGGCGCTCAACTGATGGCGAAGGCGCTCAGCGGACGCGTTGAGTCGGCTCCGACGTCGGAGTTCGGGCGGACGGAGATCGATCGGATTGGCGGCTCGCGATTGCTCGACGGAGTGAGTGCGCGCTCTACGGTGTGGATGAGCCACAACGATCGGATCATCGATGCTCCGCGCGGATTTAAGATCACGGCGTCGACGGCGAATTGTCCGATCGCGGCGATGGAAAATCCCGAGCGAAAACTTTACGCCGTCCAGTTCCATCCCGAAGTCGTTCACACCGTCGACGGCAAAATTATTTTCGACAACTTCATCAACCTTTGCGGCTGTGCTCGAGATTGGCAGATGAAATCGTTTGCGGCAGAAAAAATTTCCGAACTTCGCTCGACGATCAAGGGGCGTGCGTTGTGCGCGTTGAGCGGCGGCGTCGATTCTTCGGTGGCGGCGGCGCTGATGTCAAAGGCGATCGGCAAAAATCTGACGTGCGTGTTCGTCGACCACGGACTGTTGCGCAAAAACGAAGCTGATGAAGTCGAGGCGGTCTTCAAAAATTTTGATCTCAACTTCATTCGGGTGGACGCGTCGAAACGGTTTTTGGATCGATTGTCGGGAGTGACGGAGCCGGAGCGCAAACGAAAAATCATCGGCGAAGAATTTATCCGCGTGTTCGAGGCGGAGGCAAAAAAAATCGGCGCGGTTGAATATCTCGTGCAAGGGACGATTTATCCCGACGTGATCGAAAGCGGGCTCGGCAAGGCGGCGGTGATCAAGTCGCATCACAACGTCGGAGGATTGCCGGATCACGTCGACTTCAAAGCGATCGTCGAGCCGTTGAGAATGCTGTTTAAAGACGAAGTGCGGGCGGTCGGACGCGAATTGGGGCTCGACGAAAAAATTGTAAGTCGTCAACCGTTCCCCGGACCGGGACTCGGCATTCGGATCATCGGCGAAGTGACGGCGGATAAAATTAAAATTGTGCAGGACGCCGACGCGATCTTCCGCGCGGAGCTCGAGAGTGCGGGCGTGATGTCGAATCAATATTTCGCGGCGCTGACGAATATGCGATCGGTGGGAGTGATGGGCGACGGACGGACGTATGATTATGCGATCGTCCTTCGCGCGGTCGAGACGACGGACTTTATGACGGCAACGGCGTCGAAAATCCCGTGGGAAATTTTGAGCCGCGCGGCGGATCGGATCGTCAACGAAGTGGCGGGCGTCAATCGCGTGCTCTACGATTGCACATCGAAGCCGCCGTCGACGATCGAGCTCGAGTAATTTGATTGACAATGTGAGCGCGGTCGAGACGACGGACTTCATGACGGCAACGGCGTCGAAAATCCCGTGGGAAATTTTGAGCCGCGCGGCGGATTGGATCGTCAACGAGGTCGCGGGCGTCAATCGCGTGCTCTACGATTGTACATCGAAGCCGCCCTCGACGATCGAGCTCGAATGAAATTCTTGACAACGTTTGCGTCGAAGAGTAAGATCATGATAAACATACTTTTTAAGTATGACAAAAATTTTTGGAGGCGCAATCGATGGGACGAATTTATAAAAGCGTGGCGGAGTTGATCGGCGGGACGCCGCTGCTCGAGGCAAAAAATTTTTCGTCGGCGAATCAATTGAAGGCAAAAATTTTGGTGAAGCTCGAGTATTTTAATCCGGCGGGGAGCGTCAAGGATCGGATCGCGAAGGCGATGATCGAACGCGCGGAAGCCGAAGGCAAGCTCAAACCGAACTCGGTGATAATCGAGCCGACGAGCGGCAACACCGGAATCGGCCTGGCGAGCGTGGCGGCGGCGCGCGGCTATCGAGCAATCCTCACGATGCCGGAGACAATGAGCATTGAGCGGCGCAATCTGCTCAAAGCATACGGCGCGGAGATCGTTTTGACGGAAGGCTCGAAAGGCATGAAGGGCGCGATCGCAAAGGCGGAAGAACTTGCGAAGTCGACGCCGAACGCATTCATCCCGTCGCAGTTCACCAATCCGGCGAATCCCGAGGCGCATGAAAAATCGACGGGACCGGAGATTTGGGACGACACCGACGGCGAGGTTGATGCATTCATAGCGGGCGTCGGAACGGGCGGCACGTTGACGGGCGTCGGACATTTCCTCAAAAATAAAAAACCGTCGGTCAAAGTGATCGCGGTCGAGCCGGCAACGTCGCCGGTGCTGTCGAAAGGAACGGCGGGTCCGCACAAAATTCAAGGGATCGGCGCGGGCTTCGTCCCCGAAACGCTCGATACCGAAGTCTACGACGAAGTGATTGCGATCAAAAATGAGGACGCGTTCAAATTCGGTCGGCAGTTCTCTCGAGCCGAGGGCGTGTTGATCGGAATCTCGTCGGGCGCGGCGTTGGCGGCGGCGGTGCAGTTGGCTCAACGCAAAGAATTTGAAGGCAAGACGATCGTCGTATTGTTGCCCGACACCGGCGACCGCTATCTGTCGACTGAACTCTTCGCCTGATTTTGTCGATGAAGTCTGAAGAGCGCGATCGCCATCGAAATTATTCCGATCGAAACGAACAGTGCAATGTGCTCGAAAAAATTCTCCGAGGTGCCGACCAGCGCCAACGCTCGAAAGTCCGTCAAGATGTAGTGCACCGGCTGAATGATTGAGATTAATCGGATCGGCGCCGTCATTCCCTGCTCCGGCCAGATGTAGCCGCTCAGCAAAAACGCCGGCAACGTGTAAAACACCATGCATTGTATCAGCGACGCGCGCGTTCGGAAGATCGACGCCGCCAACCCCGCTATGTTTTCGACCGCGAACAGGAACGCCGCGCACAACACAAAAATTTTCATCGGCTCCGCGCGGAGCGGCAACTCGAACAGCGAGATCAAAATCGTCGTCGCGATCATCACCGCCGTCAGGCTCAACATCAAATATAAAATTTCCTTCGCCGCGAATGTTTTCAGCGACGGGGGATTTTTTTTGCCATCGAATATCGACATCGAAAACGCCAAAATCATTCCGATTTGCGTTGCCATCAGCATTACGCCGTATGTGTAAAATTCGAGATAACTTTGCGTCGGGTTGCCGAACGTCCGCAGGCTCATTGACACCGTCGGCACCCGCGACACGCCCGCGCTCATCATCGACCGTCGGAGCAATTGCGAATCGAACGCGCTCACGACCAATTGCATCGGCGGCAGCGCATAACTCACTTGCAAGATGTTACTGCCGTCCTGAAAAAACGCCAACTCGATCGATTGCCCCGAATAAAATCGTTTCGAGAAGTCCGACGGAATGATCAACGCGCCCGCGATCTCGCCGCGCTCGAGCAGATCAATCGCCTCGAGATCGTTGTCGAGCGTCGCGTAATACGTCAACTGATCGGCGTCGGCGACCGCGCGGATCAATTTCCGACTCAGCGGCGAATCGTCGAGATCGCACACCGCGACCGGAATGTTTTGCACCGTCTCGCCGCGATATAAATTGCCGATCAACAGCGCGTAGATGCTCGCCGCGCCCATCAGCACGACGAATGTCATCAGGTGCTCAGTGACCAGCACCCGCAATTCGCGTTCCATTAACTTTAGCATGTCGAATCATCCCAATCATCGAGACCGAAAAAAATGCGGCTCCGATCGCAAGCAAAATGAGCGCGTGTTTCGTCCAATCGCCGGCGACGCCTTTGACGAGCATCGCGCGAAAATCCTCGGCGATATATCCGATCGGCATCACGTAGGACAGAAACAGGCTGAAGTCGTCCATCGAAGAGCGCGGCCACGTGACGCCGGCGAAAAGTATCGAGGGCATGACGTAAATCAGCGGCGACAGCACGGCTTTGAAGTCGATGTTGATCCACGCGCCGACCATCAGCGCAAACGCCGTCATGCAGATGACGAACGTCGAGCCGAGCATCAAAATTTCGGTCGGATTGCCCGCGCATTTGATGTGGAAGGCGCCGAGTCCGATCGCTAGGCAAATTCCGAGCACGGCGATCTCGATCATCGAGTAGGTGATGAGTCGGGCGGCGAGGAACGGAATCGGCTTGGCGACGGAAAATTTTTCGTCGACGATCGAAGGCGCGATCGAAAAGACGAGCGCGATCTGAACGGAGTGAATGATCAATGCGGCGAGGAAAAAATCTTCGTAGCCGATTGTCGGATTGTAGAGGATGCGGGAGCTCATCGAGACGCGGGCGACTGTCGGCAATTGCGCGGCGATCAATTCGGCGCCGAGCGTGGCGACGACAGATTGAACGCCTTTCGAGACGGTGGAGCCGACGGATCGGTTGGTGTTGTCGATGATCAATTCGATCGAAGTTGAGCCGCCGACGGCGATTTGTCGCGAAAAATCGTTGGGGATGACGACGGCGCCGAAAGTTTTCATGGCGACCATGCGGCGCTCGATATCGATCGGATCGCCTTCGACTTCGACGACGCGAACATCGGGGGTGTTGTAGAGATCGCGGACGACGCGTCGACCGTAAGCGCCTTCGTCGAGATTGCAGACGATGATCGGGATGTCGGTGAGCGAGTTGTAATAAAACAGTCCGCCGAACATCAGAGTGTAGGCGATCGGGATTCCGATCAGCAGTGCCACGACTTTTTTATCGACAGTAAACATATTTTGTCTCCAATCAGATTTTAAGGGCGCCGCCGCCGCTCCCGCGCATCATCGACGGCGCCCAACGGAGGCTGAGGTTCCCACCCCGCGCCGGCGGCGCCCGCTCCCTTTACGTTGAATGTCGGCGGCGCCCGCGCCCTTACATCGAATGTCGGCGGCACCCGCGCCCTTTACGTCGAATGTCGGCGGCGCCCGCTCCCTTTACGTTGAATGTCGGCGGCGCCCGCGCCCTTACATC
>CALGGP010000357.1 GCA_937915885.1 uncultured Selenomonadales bacterium
TGGGTGGGCGGGCAAAATTTACATGTCCTCGAGCTTCGGAGCGAGCGCCTCTCTGAATCCGTCGCCGATCAAATTGAAGCCCAACATCAGAATCGCCAGCACCGAGATCGGCGGCAAGATTTGATACGGCAAAATTGTTATGTTGTTGAAGCCCGCCTCGATCAGCGATCCGATCGAACACTGCGGCAGGACGATCCCCACACCCACGAAACTCAGGAACGCCTCCGTAAAAATCGCCACGGGGATCGAAAACATCACCTGCGTAATGATCGGTCCGATCGTGTTCGGCAATATCTGTTTGAATATGATGTGGAAGCTGCCCGCGCCCAGCGTCCGACTCGCCAACACATATTCGCGCTCCTTCAACTTCAGACACTCCGCCCGCGCGATTTTACTCATCCCGATCCACTCCGTGACGAGCAACGACGCAATCACCAGCCCGAGCCCTTTGTCCATAAAAATTGCCAAGATCGAAATGATCACCAACGTCGGAATCGAGCCCGCAATTTCGATGAAGCGTTGCATGACGTGATCGACCGCGCCGCCGAAAAAGCCCGAGATCAATCCGTAGCTCGTGCCGATCAGCATGTCAATAAAGATCGCGACGAACGCTATGATTAATGAAACTCTCGCGCCTTGCCACGTCCGCGTCCAGAGATCGCGTCCGAGATCGTCGGTGCCGAACACGAACGTCCGATCCGAAAATAAATTGTCGGCGCCGCCCGCCAATTGCGGCGATAAACTTTTCGCCACGATCGCCTTGCCGTCGGCGCCCGTGATCGAAACAATTTCATCATAATTGTATGTGCTCACCAACGGCGCGACGATCGCAAACAAAATGATCACGCCGACCAAGATCACGCCCGTCATCGCAAACCGATTGCGGAGAAAATGAATCGCCACGCCCCGCCAATATCCCTGCGACGCAAAATTTTTATCGACGTCGAGATCGCGCGCCGTCAAAAACTCAAAATCGCCCGCTTGAGGCTCGTACATGCTCAGCCCTCCTTCGACGCAAGTCTGATGCGCGGATCGATGATGCCGTACAAAATGTCGAGCACGAGCATGATGCCGATGTACAACGACGAAAACACGATGCTCAGCGCCAGCACGTAATTATAATCAATGCCCTCGCCCGCAATCGCGTCGACCATCAGCTTGCCGACGCCGTTGACGCCGTAAATTTTTTCCATGACCATAGCGCCCGTCAACAGGTCGACGACGAGCGGAGCAATCACCGTCACGACGGGGATCAGCGCGTTCCTCAGCACGTGCCGACGAATCAGCTCGAAACCGTAAATGCCCTTCGACTCTGCCAACTTTACATAGTCGCTGTTCATCACTTCGATCAGCTCGTTGCGAGTGAAGCGCGCGACCGTTGAGATCGTCAGCAGGCTCAGCGACATTGACGGCATTATCGACGAGAATAAAAATCGCGACGGGTCGAAGAAATACGGGAAGAACGGAATCTGATACGCGAAAAAATATTGGAGGAAAATCATGAAGACGTAAGACGGAATGCAGACGCCGAGGATCGAGACGATCGTGCAGACGCCGTCGATGATCGTCCCGCGATTGAGCGCCGCGATGATCCCGATCGTCAGCCCGACCGTCGTGCCGAAGGCGATCGCCAGCACTCCGATCTTAAACGAGTTCTCGAGGCAGGCGAGCAGGATCGGTTTGATCGGCGCGCCGTTGTAAAGCGACGTGCCGTTGCCGAAACTGCCGCTCAGCAGCATTGACATGTAATTGATGAATTGCTCGAGGAGCGGCTTGTCGAGTCCGAGTTCGATGCGCTTTTGAGCGATCATCTCCGCCGTCATGCGCTCGACGGGGAACGGATCGCCCGGCATTATTCGGATCAGCACGAACAGCACGAAGATGATCACGAACAACGTCAGCACCGACATTAAAATTCGTTTCGCGATGTATTTTGTCATGTCACTTGAGCGCGGCGGATTTGAACACGCGCTCGATGCCCGTCGCTTGGAAGTCAATCCCGTTGACGTTGTCGCTGATCAACATCGCGCGGGCGTTGGTGTAGAGCGGAGCGATCACGGCTTGCTCGAGCAGAATTTTTTCGGCGTCATACATCGCGCCCCAACGTCCGTCGTAGTCGGCGGCAAGCTCGCCCGTCGTGCAATCGGCAATCAGTTTGTCGTAAGCGGCATTGCTCCAGTGCTCGGAAATTTCGCAGCCGTCGGTCGTCCAAAGAGTGAGGAACGTCATCGGATCGTTGTAATCGGGGCTCCAATTCGTAAGCGCGACATCGTAGCTGTTCGACGTGACATTGGTCAGATACTCCGCCTTCGGCATCGGCTGAAGATTAATTTCGACGCCGGGCAGATTTTCTTCGACTTGAGACTTGATCGCCTGCGCGACCTTGATGACGGTATCGCCGCCGTCGTTGGCATAAATCATGTTGAGCTCGAATGTATCTTTACCGAGTTCGGATTTGGCGGCGTCGAGAAATTTTTTGGCGCGGTCGACATCAAAGCCGATCCAATCCGCATAGCGCTCCTGATTGTCGGCGAAATAAATTCCGGTTTCGGCGTGCGGCGCAAAGTTGAGCGGGATTGCGGTGTAAGTCGCCTTCGAGCCGTTCATAATAAAATTGTCGACGAGCGAATTGCGATCGATCGCGTTGGAGATCGCCAGACGAAGGTTGGCGTTGGCAAGCGCGCCGGCGTGATGATTTTTCGGGTCTTGATTGAATGAGAGATATTGCAACTGACCGCTCGGAATAATTTTGAGGCTCTTGACGAGGTCGGGATCGTTTTTGACGTTCTCGACCTGATTGCCGCGAATCTCGACGACGTTCAGCGTTTTGTTTTTGAAGGCAGTCAAAGCGTTGTCGCTCGACGAAACGACTTGATAACTGAAGCCGTCAAGTTTGACGCGGGCGGCGTCCCAATAGGACGGATTTTTTTCGAGCTGAATATTGGCGGCGCCGGGCATGTAGGTTTTGAGAGTGAAGGCGCCGTTGGAAAGATAAGCGTCGGGGCTCGTGCCGTAGGTGCCTTCGGCGAGCGCGTCATAGAATTTTTGATTGATCGGATAAAATGTCGGGAATGCCATCAACGACGGGAAGAAGGAGACGGGCGCGTCGAGCTCGACGACGAGCGTCTTCGGATCGGTCGCCTTAACTCCGAGCGTCGAGGGATCGCCGCCCTTGATCACGGCGTCGGCGTTTTTGATGCAGGCGACGGTCGAGCCGAACATGTACGAATACTCCTCCGCCTTTTGACAGTGACGACGCCAAGCGAAAACAAAATCGTCGGCAGTCACGTCGTCGCCGTTCGCCCATTTGGCGTCGCGAAGGTGGAACGTATAAATTTTGCCGTCGGACGACACATCAAAACTCTCGGCGATCGCGGGGACGGCGCGTCCTTCGCTGTCGAGTTGCGTCAAGCCGTCAATGCAATCGGCGATGACTTCAAACGACACAAGATCGGTCGCCTGAGCGGTGTCGAGCGAAACGACATTCGAGCCGAGCATGACTTTCAATTGATCATCGGATGAATCGTCGCCGCCGCATGCGGTCGTGAGCATGGCGAGCGCGAGCATCATCAGCGCAAAAATTTTTTTCAATCCAATCTCTCCCGTCCAAAAAAATTTTTTCGTCGAAAGTATAGATGTTTTTTTTATGAAAGTCAACGGCGCGCAAGATAAATTTAGTTTGACGCGGCAACGTTCTCTATTGTATCATAGCGGCGATGAATATCAGATTGAAAGGGCGTGCATGGAAATGGGGAGCTCGACGGCGAAAAAAATTTTTTGCGCGGCGCTGATTGTTTGTTTGCTGATGATATCCGGCGCGTCGAGTGCCGAGGCTCCCGACGAGGTAGCGTGGTGGGAGAACGAAATGCTGATCGCCGAAGGCTACGGGCTCCCACCGGCAACGGCTTTCTCCGCAGGGCAGGCGCGAGCGTTGGCGTGGCAGGCGGCGAAGTCGGACGCGTATCGAAAGTTGGCGCACCAAGCGGCGAGCATCAAAATCACCGCCGATACGACGATGGTCGAGCACGACATCAATGCGGTGATCGTCGGCGCGCAAATTCTTTCGGAGGAACATGATATGTTCGGCGGCTGCACGGTCGTGATGAGCGTTCCGATTTACGGCGTGACAAATTCCGTCGCGTCCGCCGCGTTCAAGCCCGTTGAGAAGGAGGATTTCCCCGCGCCTTCGCTCGAGTCCGATGAAGAGGCGGAAGGCAATTATACGGGGCTCATCGTCGATTGCGGCGATCTCGAATTGAATCCGGTGCTGGCGCCCGCGATACAAAACGCCGACAATCAATCGATTTACAGCTATCGAAATCTCGACTACGCCGATGTGATCTCCAACGGAATAGTGAGCTATGTCTGCGGGGAAATTGAGGAAATGCCGGAGGTCAAGAGCGTCGAGCCTGACGAGCCCGTCGAGAGCGTCGAGAAGGTCGAGAGCGTCGAGAGCGTCGAGAGCGTCGAGCATCGAGAAATATTTGTGAAGCCCGTCGAAGTTCGCGGGATCAATGCGGAGGTTCTCGGAGCGTCGGTGCCGAAAAACGGCTCGAGAGCCGGAACAAAACCGTTGGTCGTCAAAGCCGTCGGGCTCGGCGCCGATAACAGTTGCCCCGTCCTGGCGACGAGCGACGCCGATAAAATTTTGCGGGAGAATCAAGCGTCGCATTTTCTCAACAACGGCTCGGTAATTTTTATGAGCCGTCGGATCAGAGGAATGCGGCTTTGATGAATGACGGCAGTGTATTTTTGAAACCGATTGAGGCGCTGTTGGCGGCGGCGTTGTTGACTGCGATCGCTTGGACGGGTTGGCTCGACGATCTCGACTACAGAATTTCCGATCGCCTTTATCAGACGGGCGGCGAGAAAAATCCCGATATCGTCGTGATCGGCATCGACAAAGTCACGCTGAGCAAGTTGGGACCGGCGTCGTCGCTCACGCGCGCGCATTTCGCTCAAGCCGTCGAATATCTTAACAATCATGATCCCAACGCGCGCCCCGCCGTCATCGGGATTGACGTGCTGTTTACCGGCGAGAATGCCGACGATCCCGAGGGCGACCGTCGACTTGTCGCCGCCGTCGCTCAATACGGCAACGTGGTCGTCGCCTCCGAGGCTGACGTGCTCGACGACGATGCGCCGACGGACGACATTTATGCGGAGTGGGCGCAAACGTGGGAGTGGATTCCGCCGTTCCCCGCGCTTGCCGACGCCGCCGACACCGGTCACATCAACGCGCCGAACGAAGAGGACGGCGTTGTTCGACACGATTTGCTTTACGTCAACGTCACCGAGCGCGGGCGGCTGTATTCGTTTTCGCGCGTGATCTACGAAAAGTGGTGCGCCTTCAAAAAAATTACGTCGAAGGCTCCGCCGCCGACGGAGGGCAACGGGATTTATTATCTGCCGTTCACGGCGAAAAGTTATGCGGGCGGCAATAATTTTTGGGATTTGCTCGAGGGCACGGTCAATTCTTCGGTCTATCGAGACAAAATCGTTTTGATCGCGCCGTATGCGCCGGGGCTACAGGACAGCGCGCCGACGGCGTTGGATCGCTCCGACGTGATGTACGGGATCGACGTCCACGCCAATGCGATTGAGGCATATCAAAAAGGCTTTTTCCCGCGCGAACTCGATCGAACATCGCAATTGGCGCTCCTGTTCTTCGCGTGCTTCATCGCGGAAATATTTTTTCGGAACGCGAAGGCGCAAAACATGATCATCGTCTGGCTGCTCGCCGCCGTCGGCTGGATCGTATTCTGCTACGTCGCCTATCGGCACGAGCTCATTCTGCACGTCATTTGGATTCCGTTCGCGGTGAGTTTCCTGTTCGTCGCCGCGATCATCTACAATTACATGCACACGCGGACGGAGAAAGAGCGCGTAGTTGCGACATTCGAGCGCTACGTCGACCCGACGATCATGGAGCAACTGCTCGCCGAAGGCTCTGACGCGGTCGATGTCGGCGGCAAGTTGCGTGATATCGCGGTGCTGTTCGTCGACATACGCGGCTTTACGTCGATGAGCGAAGTCCTTTTGCCCGTGACGATCGTCGACATTCTCAACCGATATTTGACGCTGACGACCGATTGTATCAGGCGGCATCACGGCACGCTCGATAAATTTGTCGGCGATTGCACGATGGCATTTTGGAACGCGCCGATCGATCAAGAGCGTCCGGTGCATCTGGCGTGTCGCGCGGCGCTTGACATGATCGAGGGCTCCGAAAAGTTGAGAGCAGAGATTTTGCGCGAGCACGGGCACGATATTACCTTCGGCATCGGCATTCACTGGGGATCGGCGGTGGTCGGCAACATCGGCACGGCGTTTAGGATGGATTACACGGCGATAGGCGACACGGTGAACACGGCGGCGCGGCTCGAGGCGAATGCGCCGGGCGGAGTGATTTTGATCTCTCGAGCGGTGGCAGATGTGTTAGGCGACGACGCCGACGTGACATCGCTCGGCAACTCGATCAAACTCAAGGGCAAGCGGGAGGATTTTGAGATTCTGCGACTAAATTCATTGAGGGAGTGATGCTCATTGAGCACGGAAATCAATTCGGAGGCGCCGATTTTTTTGTTGAAGGTGTTCGGGGCGCGGGGCTCGATGCCGGTTGAGGGCAATGAATTTTCGATATACGGCGGCGCGACGTCGTGTTTTCGAGTGCGGGCGGGCAATGAGGAAATTTATTTGGACGGCGGCTCGGGCATCGCCACCGCAAAGCCGTCGGCGGACGCGCGCATCACGATTTTGTTGACGCACATGCATTTGGATCACATCATCGGGCTGCCGTTTTTCCCGGCGTTGAGCGAAAGGGGGCGGGCGCTCGACATTTACGCCGACACGCGCGCGGGCTTGTCGCCGCAAGACGCGATCGATCGAATGATCTCTCCGCCGTATTGGCCGCTTAAGCTCGGCGATTATCCGTCGACGTTGACGATGCATGACGTTCCGCGCGGAGGATTTTCGATAGGCGACGTCGTCATTGACGCGATCGAGGGGACGCATCCGAGCGGCTCGACGATTTTCAAATTGACGCGTCATGGAAAATCGATCGTTTACGCGACGGATTTTGAGCACAGCGACGCGGAGCGATATCGGGCGCTGATCGAGTTCGCAGCCGATTGCGATCTGCTGATGTATGATGCGCAATACACGCCGGAGGAATATGAACGGTGTCGCGGCTTCGGACATTCGACCGCCGAAGTCGGGATCGATATCGCCGATCAATGCGGAGCGAAAAAAATATTGTTCGTGCATCACGCGCCGAATCGTACCGACGATCAATTGAGGAGGCTCGAAAAAATTTTCGTCGAGCGCAATCCGAATGTGACGTTCGCGAAAATCGGCGAAGAGATTTTTTTATGACGGGAGGCGCATCGATGCAGACGGCGGAGCAAGTTTTGAATAAAATCTTCGACATCACGCAGGAACTCTATAATGAAATGCGCTCGAGCGAGCGGCGGCGCGGCGATCACATGCAAGTGTTTCGCCTCTTCGCGGAGTTGGGGCGGACGTTGGCGGGCGCCGATCGAGCCAGCTTTTGGCGTTGGGATAAATCGGCGCATAAATTGATCACGAACGCGGCGACGGGCACGGATCAAATTATTATCGACGACACGACGGGGCTCGTCGGACGCGCGCTTGCCGAAAACCGCACGATTGTCACCAACGATCCTTACAATCACCCCGACTTCAACGCCGCCGTCGACCGTCAAACGGGCTACGTGACCAAGTCGATTCTCGTCATGCCCGTCTCGAATTGTCGCGGCGAGGTGATCGGCGCGTTTCAAGTCATAAACAAAATCGGCTCGGGCTTCGACGCGAGCGCGGACGCCAAGCGCCTTTCGATTGCGGCGTTCATTTGCGGGATGGCGTTGGAGTCCGATTTATTTTTGGCGGATTCTCAGCGCGACAAGTTGACGGGCTTGAAAAATCGTTTCGGCTTCTACGGCGATCTTCAGACGCGATATCGTCATATTCTCGAGGCGTCGAGCGATCGCGCGCCGTCGTCGTTGATCATTTGCGACATCGATCATTTCAAGCGTGTGAATGACACGTTCGGGCACAACGCGGGCGACGCCGTTCTGAAAAATATTGCGGGCATTTTGCGCGCGGCGCTCGAGAGTGTCTATCGATGGGGCGGCGAGGAGTTTATAATTTTTTTGGAGGACGCCGACCTCGACGGAGCGCGCTTGATCGCGGAAAAAATTCGTCGTGCGGCGGAGGCGTCCGTTTGCAATTTCGACGGTCGAGCGATCAAAGTGACGATGAGCTTCGGCTGTGTCGAGATCGATTCCGCGCGGAGCATCGACGAAAATATAAAAATTGCCGACGAGCGTCTTTATCGGGCGAAAGAGGGCGGGCGCAATCGCGTTGAGCCGACTTTAAATTTTGTTTGACGCGGCAACAAACTTTGTGTATTATATCGACGGTGGATTGAATGATCCGCCGCAGCAATTATTTTTTTCGTTTCAGGTTAGGGGGAATCGGTTTTGATTTACACAGTTACTTTCAACCCCGCGATCGACTACATCATCCGCCTCGAAAAGCTCACGACCGGTGCGATTAACCGCGTGAACTACGAGAATGTTCTCGGCGGCGGCAAGGGCGTCAACGTGTCGATCGTTCTCGGCAACATGGGCATTCCGAGCACGGCTCTCGGATTTGTCGCGGGCTTCACCGGCGAGGAGATCAAGCGTCAACTCGTCGAGAAAGATGTCCAGTGCGACTTCGTCCAACTGCCGGAAGGCTTCACTCGCATCAACGTCAAAGTCAAGGCTGATGTCGAGACCGAGATCAACGGGCAAGGTCCGAAGATCAGCGAAGCGAAGCGCGAAGAACTGTTTCAACAGCTCGACAAGCTCGTCGAGGGTGACACGCTCGTATTGGCGGGCTCGATCCCGAACACGTTGCCGGACACGATGTACGAGCAGATCATGGCGCGGCTCGACGGCAAAGGCATTCGCATCGTGGTCGACGCCGAAAAGGGCTTGCTCCTGAAAGTGCTCAAATATCATCCGTGGCTGATCAAACCGAACAATCATGAGTTGGGAGATATGTTCGGCGTGGTGTTGAAGAGCGACGAAGAGATTGTCGAGTACGCGAAGAAGTTGCAGGCTCAGGGCGCGCGCAACGTGTTGATCTCGATGGCGGGCGACGGCGCGATCTTCGTACCCGAGGGCGGCGCGACGTTCTTCAAATCGCCGGCTCCGAAGGGCAAATTGGTCAACAGCGTGGGCGCGGGCGATTCGATGGTCGCGGGCTTCCTGACGGGCTACACCGAGTCGAACGGCGATTATGAGAAAGCGTTTAAGTTCGGATTGTGCACGGGCTCGGCGTCGGCGTTCTCCCCCGATCTTGCGACGCGTCCCGAGGTTGAGGCTCTTCTGAAACAGATCAGTTGAACTGTGAGTGATTAAAATGAAGATCACAAAATTCATTCCGAAGGGCGCGGTGGCGCTCAACGTGCATCCGTCGACGAAGGAAGAAGCCATCGACATGCTGATCGATCTGATGTCGACGGGCGGCGTGATCAAAAACAAAGCGGCGGTTCGCAAAGACGTGATCCGTCGAGAGGCTGAGGGCTCGACGGGGCTCGGCGACGGACTTGCCACTCCTCACGCTCAAAATTCGAGCATCAAAAAGGCGGCGATCAGCGCGATCACCGTCCCCGCCGGCGTCGACTTCAATTCGGTCGACAAACGCCCCGCTCGATTGTTATTCTTATTCGCGGCGCCCGAAAAAGCCGACGACAAATCCTTGACGGAGATGGGGCGACTTGCCGTCCTGTTGATGGATCCCGAGTTCAAGGAAGCGTTGATCGAGGCAAAATCGGTCGACGAGTTCTTGAAACTGATCGACGAAAAGGAATCGGCGCGCGAAAAATCGGAGGCGTCGACGAAGGCGGCATCGAACGTAAAAATTTTGGCGGTGACGGCATGTCCGACGGGCATCTCGTCGTCGTTCATGGCGGCGGAGTCGTTGAAGCAATGCGCGGCGAAACGCGGCGTGGCGATCCGAGTCGAGACGCGTGGCGCGGGCGGCGTTTACGAAGAATTGTCGCCGGCGGATATATCGGCGGCGGACGCAATCATCGTGGCGGCAAGCGCGCGGGTGCCGATGCACAGATTTCACGGCAAGCGCGTAATTCAAACGTCGGTCGGGACGGGAATTCGTAAGCCCGATCAATTGTTCGAGCGCGTGTTGAGCGGTCAGGCTCCGATCTATCAATCGGCGGGCGACGACGCGACAATCGGCGAAAAAATTTATCGGACGATCAAGAGTATCTTCTCGTAAAAAATTGGCGGGCGGCGAGTGAATTTGTGCTTGCCGCTTGCATCGAGAAAACGGTTGTAGCTTCGGCTTAAAGGCACCCGATTATGGGAAACCTCAATGCCGCAGGGAAATTTGCGGGGCTGTAGTCAACCAGCCGAACGCGGTGGCTTAGGCTAACTGCAAGCCCCCGCCTTTGGGCGTGGGGTAGTTGACCGTTGAAGGAGATGAAAACTTAAATGCGAGTAACAGAATTACTCAAGAACGCGAGCATCGAGCTCGGCGCCAAACCGAAGGACAAGGACGATGCGATAGCGCATCTCGTTGACCTGATGGAAAAAGGCGGCAACATCAAAGACAAGGCTCAATATTTGGCGGACGTGCGCAAACGTGAGGCGTCGGGCACGACGGGTCTCGGCGACGGCATTGCGACGCCGCATGCGAAGTCGGCGGGCGTTGCGGCGGCGGGTCTCGCATCGATGACGGTTCCGCAAGGAATTGACTTTCAATCGATGGACGGCAAGCCCGCGCGTTTGTTCTTCCTGATTGCGGCGCCGGACGGCGGCAACGACGAGCATCTGATGATCTTGTCGAAATTGGCGACGATGATCATGGACGATGCTTTCAAGGAAGCGTTGATCAAGGCGACGACCAAGGAAGAATTTTTGAAGCTGATCGACGACAAGGAAGACGGCAAATTCCAAGCGCCGGAAGACCCGAACGCCCCCGTCGTCACGGCGGATCACATTCAAGTGTTGGCAGTCACCGCGTGCCCGACGGGTATCGCGCACACATTCATGGCGGCGGAGAGTCTCGAGCAGCACGCGAAGAAGCGCGGCATCTCGATCAAGGTTGAGACGAACGGCTCGGGCGGCGCAAAGAATGTTTTGACGGCGGACGAAATTGCGAAGGCGGACGGTATCATCGTTGCGGCGGATAAAAACGTGGCGATGGCTCGTTTCGACGGCAAGCGCGTTGTCATCACTAAAGTTGCCGACGGTATCAACAAGGCTGACGAGTTGCTCGATCGTGCGCTCGGCGGCTCGGCTCCGATCTATCACGCGGCGGCGGGCGCGGACGACGGCGGCGGCGCGGCATCGATGGAAAATGAAAGTATCGGTCGCCAAGCGTACAAGCATTTGATGAACGGCGTCTCTCATATGTTGCCGTTCGTTGTCGGCGGCGGTATTTTGATCGCGTTGGCGTTCCTCATCGACGGCTTCATGGTCGATCTGACTTCGTTGCCGCAGGAAGAGCGCAGTAACTTCGGATCGATCACACCGGTCGCGAAATTCTTCAAAGATGTCGGCGGCGCATCGTTCGGATTCATGCTTCCGATTCTCGCAGGATTTATCTCGATGTCGATAGCGGATCGCCCGGGCTTGGCGGCAGGCACGGTCGGCGGCGCGCTGTCGGTGGCGAACGGCTCCGGATTCTTGGGAGCATTGCTCGCGGGCTTCATCGCAGGATTCTTTGTAAAATGGTTGGCGAAGGCGCTCGACGTTCTGCCCGATTCGCTCGCCGGCATTCGTCCGATTCTGCTTTATCCGCTGCTGGGCATATTCTTTATCGGGTTCGTGTGCACGATGGTGATTGGACCTCCGATTGCGGGCGTCAACAGCTGGCTGGTCGACACGCTGAGCAACATGGATCCGTCGGCGAAACTGTTCATGGGCGCGATTGTCGGCGGCATGATGGCAATCGACATGGGCGGTCCGATCAATAAGGCGGCGTACGTCACGGGCATCGGACTTTTGACTCAAGGCAATTATCATGTAATCGCGTCGGTTATGGCGGGCGGCATGGTTCCGCCGCTGGCGATTGCGATCTCCTGCATGCTTTTCAAGAACAAGTTCACTGCCAACGAGCGCAAGACGGCTCCGACGAACATCGTCATGGGCTTTTCGTTCATCACAGAGGGCGCGATTCCGTTTGCGGCGTCCGATCCGATTCATGTGCTTCCGTCCTGCGCGATCGGCTCGGCGATCACGGGCGCGTTGGTTGCGATGTTTGATTGTCAATTGATGGCTCCGCACGGCGGCATCTTCGTTGTCCCGACGATCACCAATCCGTTCGGATATTTGGCGGCGATTTTGATCGGTGCTGTGATAGGCGCGGCGATCCTCGGCATCATTCGCAAGCCGGCTCCTCAAGACTGATCCGCGCGGAAAAATTTTCATCGGATAAAAAAAGCCTCGATCGTCTCGACGACGGTCGGGGCTTTTAAATTGCAATCGACAAACCGGCGTGTTAGAATACGCCTGCCACCTTTGGTGAGATTCACTGAAGGGAGGTGAATGTCATGCCGAAGGCACGGCGATTTATAGAGGCGGTCGGCGCAAGTGTGGTTGGGTACTACGCTTGCAAGTTTGTCGATTACGTCGTGACGCTGCTCTTCAGTTAAGCAGTAACAACAACCCACTGAGATCGAAAAGCCCCCGAAAGAGCGGGAACTCCAACGGGGGTCTTTCTTTTGAACATCATGCCTCAGGTCTGGCGATTACCTATAGACAATGCAAAGCATTCAAATCTACGGTTGAATCATATCACAGGAGTCGACCGTTGGCAAGCAAATTTTTCCGATCCACGCGGCTCGGGGACGGAGCGCTTGATCGATCGTCTCAAAAATTTTTTCCGAAGCAAGCATGCCGTTATCTTTGACGTAATCGAGCTCCGCGCCGAAAACTTTCCAAAATCATTTCGTCCGAGCTTTTTAAAATACCGTAGTAATACGCGCCCGTCTCAACCTTTGCATTCGGCAGCGTATTTCATTGATCCAGATACTTTTGAAAGGCTTCGAGCGTCGGAAAAACTTTTTCTTTTACGGCACTGAACAAAAGATTGGGATGTGGCTTGACCACCCATGAAGTCTCGAAGTGGTCACGCGCATACTCATAAAAGAATTTATTCGTCGAGTTCGGTTGCGCTTCCTTCCATTCGTACGTCGACGACCCGTCAGAACAAAAATAATCCATTTTGGGATATCCGCTGTAAATGCCCGCGCGGCATGCCTTTGGCGCACATTTTACTGTACGACTGCGGCGCATGTTTGGTATCCTAAAAAAATTTCCAGCCGACGAGCATAATTGACCACTTGTAAACAGCAAAAGTTGTAAACTTCATGGCGCACGGAATGTAGGCGAGATAAGAATATCCTGTCGAGGCACTTGACAATCTTCCTCGCTCAGCCCGACGACATTAATTCCCTTCGTAATTCGTCGAGCGCAGATTTTCCGTATCGCTCGGTATAAAATTTTCCATCGTTATTGAAATAAAAATCCTCCCGTCAAAAAATCTATTGGATCGGCGGCAAAATGTTGTGATCGCGGAGCTTTTGAGCCACTACCTTAGAGCAAGCCGCCGCGCCCTTCAAATTCAGATGCGACATATTATAAAAACAATCGTAGCCGAGCGGCATATCGAACAGATCAATGAACAGGAGCCCGTAATTTTTCTCAAATCGCGCGATCGACTGCCGAAAATCCTCGAGCACATCTGGGGGATAATGCCGACGAATTATCGGAGCGAAGGGAAATATAACCGCGACGGGGCAGGCTCCGTTATCCAAACAAAGTTGAATATATTGCTCGAGCACAGCGAGATTTTTTTCGACGGTCTCCGCGCGGAAAGTTTTTACGACGTTGTCAAGTTCGATCTGCCAATTGGCAATCAATTTTTGGAGAATGTCTTTATTGAACGCGCGCTTGGTTTTGATGAAATTCAGATCAACAAATTTTGCGGAGGGCGCAGTAAAAATGTTTTTGACTTTATCGCTGAGCAAGGGCAAAAGAATTTTATCGTGGTCGGTCTCAAGTTTAAAATTTTTGAGTGCCAAATAATATTGGAAGTTCCGAGTACAAACGCTGAACGCCAATTGATTATCATATCGAAGAGAATACGGCGCTAAGCCGATCAAGACGAACTTAATCTTCTGACGCTCGAAAACGTATTTCGCCGTGTAGTATCCTTGACAAAGGTCTTGATTGGAGCTCGCGAGAATGACGCCGCGCGCTCCTTTTATTTGATTGAGATCGATGCCGACTTCGGTATAGCTGATGCCCGTCACAAAATAATCGACGGGATTTTTTTCGACCCATCGAAGGTTGGCAATCCACGTTCGAGAGATGTGTTTGAAGATCACCAGGTTAAAGATATTTCCGCGCGGAACTCCTTCATCGATGAGGAATTTCGCCATTCTCCAAATGTCGCCGACGCCGTTTGAAGGTCAACCGCCGATCAGCCACAAAAATTTTTCCTTGTCGACCAAAAGTTTTTCGATCGATTGAAAAGAATAAAGCGGCACAGTTTCTTCACCGACTTTGATCGAGTTGTCGTCGCTGCCGTATTTGAGTATCGCCGCGATCTTTACTCGCTCGGAATTAAGTGATGAGATCATATCGTCCAAAAAAGTTGCCCTCATTAGAACAAGCACAACATCTTTTCGCTCCGACATCGAAAGTCTCCCTCCGATAAATTTTTTCCATTATAATAATTTTAGGTGTTCGTGTCAACTTTGACGCTTCGGCGGATTGCAGCGCCCGAAAATAAAATTGACGTGGTTCGAATGTTGCTTTATAATTCGATGATAAATTCATTTTCGGAGGCAAGTGTATGTGCGGAATCGTTGGTTACATCGGAAATAAAAATGCCGCGCCATTCCTGCTCGACGGGCTCACCAAGCTCGAGTATCGCGGCTACGACTCGGCGGGCATCGCCATTTTCGACGGCAATAATATTTTTATCGAGAAATCCGTCGGCAGGCTCGACGCGCTCAAGGATAAACTCAAGGGGCGTACGCCGGACGGAGTGATCGGCATAGGTCACACGCGTTGGGCCACGCATGGGCGTCCGTCCGATCAAAATGCGCACCCGCACACCGATTGCGACGGTAATTTTGTCGTCGTTCACAACGGCATCATCGAAAATTTTATGACGTTGAAGGAGCAATTGATTGCGCGCGGGCATCGTTTTACGTCGGAGACCGATACCGAGGTCGTCGCTCATCTCATTGAAGAATTTTATAAAGGCGACTTCGCCGACGCCGTCCGCGCGGTGCTCAAAAAAATTGAGGGCTCCTATTCGCTCGTGTTCATGTCGAAAAATCATCCCGACACTCTGATTTGCGCCAAACAGGATAATCCGTTGGTGGTGGGGCTGGGCGACGGCGAAAATTTCATCGCATCGGACATTCCGGCGATCATCAATCACACTCGAAAGACTTACATTCTCAACGACGGCGAGGTGGCGATCGTCAAGAAAACTTCCGTCGAGATCACCGATCGCAACGGCGCGCCCGTCGACAAGAAAATTTTCCACGTCAATTGGAACGCGGAGGCGGCGGAAAAAGGCGGCTACGAACATTTTATGTTGAAGGAGATAAACGAGCAGCCGAAGGCGGTGCGCGATACGATGTCGAAGCGTGTGGCGAAGGACGGCAGTCGGATCACGCTTGACGAGCTCAATTGGTCGACGGAATTTCTCAACGGGATCGATAAGGTTTACATCGTGGCGTGCGGGACAGCGTATCACGCGGGGTTGGTCGGCAAATTTTATATTGAGAAGCTGGCGCGAATCCTCGTCGAAGTCGATCTGGCGTCGGAGTTCCGATATCGTGATCCGATCGTCGACGAAAAAACATTGGTGATAGTGATCAGTCAATCGGGCGAAACGAGCGACACGTTAGCGGCGCTGAAAGAATCGAAACGGCGCGGCGCAAAGACGTTGGCGGTGACAAACGTCGTGGGCTCATCGATCGCTCGAGAAGCGGATCAAGTCATTCACACGTGGGCGGGACCGGAGATTGCGGTGGCGTCGACGAAGGCGTACACGACGCAATTGATTTTGATGTTTATGTTGGCGCTGTACATGGCGCAATTGCGGTCGACGGTGACGGACGAGCGGGCGCGCGAATTGATCGGGCTGTTGAAAAAAATCCCCGCGCAAATCAGCGAGACGTTGTCGGATGTGGAGCCGATCAAAACCTTCGCACGGCGCTACGGATTCAACGAAGATGTATTTTATATCGGACGGTCGCTCGACTATGATGTGGCGCTCGAGGGCGCGTTGAAGTTGAAGGAGATCAGCTACATACATGCGGAGGCGTATGCGTCGGGCGAATTGAAGCACGGGACGTTGGCGCTGATCGTCGAGGGCGTGCCGGTGATCGCGCTCGCGACGCAAAAAAGCGTCTACGAAAAAACGGTGTCGAATATCAAGGAAGTGAAGGCGCGGGACGCGGTAGTGATCGGGATCGCGGCGGACGGCGACACGGAGATCGAAAAATTTGTCGACCACGTGATGTTCGTGCCCGACACCGACGAATTATTGATCCCGTTGTTGGCGGTGGTGCCGCTCCAATTGTTGGCGTATTACGCGGCGATCACGCGGGGCTGCGATGTTGACAAGCCGAGGAATTTGGCAAAATCGGTCACGGTCGAATGAAACCGCGCGTTGAGATATTGGGAGTGGGCGTCGACCCCGTGACGATGTCGGAAGCGCTAGAGCGCGTTGAAGAATTTTTCTCCGCGCGGAGCCCCAAATTGATTGCGACCGCCAACGCCGAGATGTTAATGCGCTCGACGCACGACGAAGAATTACGCTCGATCCTCAACGGCGCGGATTTGGTTGTGCCCGACGGCGCGGGAACTGTTTGGGCGGCTCATCATTTGGGTGCGGAGATGCCCGAACGAGTTGCCGGCTACGATCTCGCGCAAGAGATCATGAGACGAGCGCCGTCGGCTCAACGAAAAATATTTTTCTTCGGGTCGGCGCCCGGCGTCGCGGATAAGGCGAAATTAAAAGCGGAGGAACTTTACCCGGGCATATCGATAGTCGGGACGCGCAACGGATTTTTTTCCGCCGACGACGAGCCGTCAATCATCGAGCAAATAAAAAATGCGCAACCCGATTTATTATTGGTCGCGCTCGGAGTGCCGAAACAAGAAAAATGGTTGGCGGCGCATCTGCAGGAGCTGAACGTGCCGGTATCGATCGGCGTGGGCGGAACGTTCGACGTGATGGCGGGCGTGATGAAGCGCGCGCCGAAGTGGATGCAACGGGCGAAACTCGAGTGGTTGTTTCGAGCGATGCTCCAGCCCAAGCGCGCGGGACGACTGATCGCGCTGCCGAAATTCGTGCTGAAGGTGCACGCGTCGAAAACGGAGTGATCATCAATGCCGCGCCGATTTTTTATCAAGCTGCTCGTCGCGCTCGGTCTGACAAAATTTTTTCCGTCGCTCGAGCCCGAAATTATTTCAGCCTCCGCGCGGAGCTATAAAAAAATTTCTCTCGACATCGAACAATTGATCACCGTCGAACCGCGCACCTCACGCACTCTGATGTGGCGGCTCGATCATTCTCTCGATTGTCGCGTCGAGTTCCGATTGATCGGCGATGAAAATATTTTTTCGATCCGCGCGGATTCCGTCAACTACGAAGACCTTTTCATTTACAATTGTCGATTGGAAAATTTAAAACCCGAGAGTGTTTACGAATATCGAGTGATCGCCGACGACCGCGCCACCGCTTGGAAAAAATTTTCGACGCCGGGCTTCGGAGCCTTTCAAATGTTGATCTTCTGTGACAGTCAATGCGTCGATTACGGCGTGTGGAAGTCCGTCGCCGACATTGCCGATAAAAATTTTCCCGACGCCGAACTCGTCACCGTCCTCGGCGACATCACCGACAACGGGCAATACGCCCCGGGCTGGCGCGGTTGGCACGACGGCGCCGCCCGCTTGCTGTCGTCTCGAATTTTCGCGCCGGTGATGGGCAATCACGAGTGCTACGAGCCCGTCAATTGGCTCAACTGCCTCCCCGTCGGATATCTGAATCATTTCGTCCAACCGTCGAACGGCTCAAAAAAATTCGACGGCTATTTTTATTCCTTCGACTACGGCGCGGTTCACTTCATCGTGCTCAACACTCAGTTTGACGAGCTCGAAACGTTTTTGCCCGCGCTCGAGGACGAACAAAAATATTGGTTGCGGCGCGATGTTGCCGACTGCAATCGACCGTGGCGAATTGTTTTGATGCATAAGGATATTTTTGATTACATGCGCGAGACGTTCAGCGATGTGGGCGACCGATTGATGCCGCTGTTTGATGAGCTCGGGATTGATTTGGTGTTAACGGCGCATCTTCATACGTATCGCAATCGCGGACACATTTTCGAGCAAAAAAAATCCGATCACGGTCCCGTCTACGTGATGTGCGGGCTTGCCGGTGATCAGAGATATACCGAAAAGGTCAGCGCGGCGTTTGACGAGGTCGCCGCCACCCCCAAAGATAATTATCTGGTGCTCGACGCCGACGCCTCCGGGCTGCGAGGCGAACCCGCCCGAAACGGCGGCCGCGAGCTTCACGTTTACCTCCTCGGATGAATCCGTGTGCAGCGTAAACGATTCCGGCCTGCTTCATGGCAGCGGGGTTGTCCCCGAATTTATCTACTATGGCCCGGAACCGTTGGGGCACGTGAGTGCCGGAGAGAGCCACGCTTCTCTCCAGCTGCCGGGCGTTGGTTATAGGCATTATTCCGGCCAGAACCGGCACAGTGATTCCTTTCTCCCGTATGCGGTAAAGAAAATTGTAGAGGATATCTAGGTTGGAAAGTGCAAGATTAGCATTGTTTTGGACTTTAAGTTATACAAAATAATTACCATTGCATGAACATAGTGTTGATCGGCCTCATTAAGGAATAGTTTATGCTCGTCCTTTTTGACCATTGTCCAGACATGAAATATCCCTCTTATCACCTAGATAAACTCGCATAAGGTGTAGCATGTCTTCGAGTGAGTTGTTGTAACCACCGATTGATTTGCAAATTACACATTTGGGTGGCAACTGATATTACATGGTACTACCTCTCTCGATTCAATGTCCCAAAAAACAATCCATGAGATATAAGAAAGAATTGCAATTGAGCATCTTATTTTATATAAGTATATTATACTGGGGATTGGGGATTGGGGATTGGG
>CALGGP010000358.1 GCA_937915885.1 uncultured Selenomonadales bacterium
CCGTCACCTATGTAGATGCCACAATGCGACGCCCCGGGCTCGTATGTCGTAAAAAAGACCAAATCTCCCGCGCGGAGCTCGCTCATCTTTACCGCCTTGCCCAGTTTGTATTGCTCGTCCGCCAAGCGCGGGATCGCCAGCCCGTTTTGCTTGAATACGTATTGAAGGAAGCCCGAACAGTCGAACCCCGACGGCGTCGTCCCGCCGAAGACATACGGCACTCCGATATATTGTCGTGCCGTTTCGATCAGCGCCGCCGCCTGTTCTTCTGTGATCAACACCTTCCCGAACGGCACTAGTTTATCGTCGCCAACCTGCTCGAACGGCTTTTCGTCCGAAATTTTTCGCTTGCCCGGCTTCGCCTTCTTCAACGCCCGCCACGTCGCGTTGTTCACTACGCCCGTCACCGTCAACTCTTGATCACGTTGAAATTCTTTCACCGCGCGCTCCGTCTCGTCGCCGAACTCCCCGTCCAAATCCCGAATCTCGTAGCCGATCCGTTGCAATTGCTGTTGAAGGATCATCACTTCGCGCCCGCGCGCGTCTTTCGACAGCGTAGGCGACGCGTCCACCGCCCCGGGCAGCGCCGTCAAGGTCGCTATCATTCCGACCGTGATCAATTTTTTAAATTTCATCGGCGTCACCTCTATTGACGCGCCGGCTCATATCTCGTCGAATCGGAACGAAAATTTCTGCCGCGGCTTGATGCAACTCATCAGTCCCGTTTCGTCCTCCAATATTTTTGCCGCCACATTCACTCGCGCATCGGCGGGCAACAAATCTTCCACGATTTGCACTTCGCCCATGTATCGCCCGAATTTTTCATTGTCGATTGTGATGCATCCGTATGTGCGCTCCGTCGGCGTTTCGTCCGCCAAAATTTTTTTGTCTATCTGACTGACGTATTTGCGCCCCTCGACCGCGCGGATCACGCTCCGACTGATTTCGGGGCGCGATGTGAACGGCTTCGATAATATTTCGATCGACGCCGGATCGAACGTCAACAGGTGCGCGTGCATGATGATTTCGTCGGGCTTCAACGTCGCCACCGATTTTATTTCCTCATCCGTCGGTTGCCCGTCGCTTATCACTACGAAGTCCGCGCCCAACGCCGCCAAATATCGCGCCGCCAAATCCGTGCTGTAGTTTCGAGTGATCTCGAGCGTCGGCAAGCCTTCATGCAACGGCGCTCGTCTCACTCCGTCGCGGCTCGGCGCAAACGCCCCGACTTTCAATCCGAAGTCGTGCAGTAATTTGTTCTGCTCGCTGAAATAATAATTCTCCAGCCCCGTATTCACGTGCGGATAATAATTGTGCAACGCGCTGATATTGCCGAAGTTCGCGTCGAGATTGACCAGCGCCTTTAAAAAATCCTCCGTCATCACCGACGCGTTCAGTTGGATTTTATGTATCCGACTCAAATCCGCCACCTGACCGATGTCAAAGCCGTCGTCGAGCCGCCAAGTGAACTCCTCGAAATCGAACGCGATGATGTTATCCGAGTTCACGTCCAAGATGATCTCAAATTCATTCGACACCGCCGCCTCGATTATCGCCGTCAACTCGTCGTAAAACGCCTCCACATCGATCAGCGACTCGGGAATTTGCGTCGACGTGAAACACTTTTTCATGCCCAACGCCGCCGCTCGCTCGATCAACGCGATATTCTCCGCCGTGTTGCTGCCCAAGCCCGCGTATACCGATATCCCGTTCTCCATATTCTCACCTCGTATCAATCATTTTTGCTCGACATTATCAGCTCGATCGCCGCCTTCGCATAGCCGTCCGACGCCTTCAACGCCTCGATCGCTCGCTCCGACGAACAGCCCGTCGCCTCCATCACGATTCGCCGCGCCCGATCCTTCAACTTGTCGTTCGTCGCTCGCACGTCCACCATCAAATTCCCGCAGACTTTACCGAGCTTGATCATCGTCGCCGTCGTCAGCATGTTGAGCACCATTTTCGTTGCCGTGCCCGCCTTCATTCGCGTCGAGCCCGTTATCACCTCCGCGCCCGTTACAGGCGTCAACGCGATATCCGCCAACGCCGCCGCCTCCGATTTTTCAACGCATGAGACCGCGATCGTCGACGCGTCGAGCGACTTTGCATATTCGAGCCCGCTCAATACATACGGCGTCCGTCCCGATGCCGCGATCCCGACAAGCACATCGCCCGTTGAAAAATTCCTCTCTTCGAGATCGCTGATCGCGCGCTCCCGATTGTCCTCCGCGCCCTCGAGCGAATTGACCAGCGCACGCACTCCGCCCGCTATGATCCCCTGCACCAGATGCGGCGACACTCCGAATGTCGGCGGACATTCCGACGCGTCGAGCACGCCCAGCCGCCCCGATGTTCCCGCGCCGATATAAAAAAGTCGACCACCTTCGGTGATCTTCGACGTGATTAAATCGACCGCGCGCGCGATGTCCGGCAACACCCGCTCAACCGCCAACGCCGCCTTTTTGTCCTCTTCGTTTATCAGATTCAGCATCGATAGCGTGTCTAATTGATCGATGCGCGCCGTCGCCGGATTGCGCTGCTCGGTCGTCAAAGTCGACAAGTCCATAATTTTTCGCCCCACATTCCTTTCTGCTCACGGTATCCGAATAAATTTCGCCGACGCTCCACTGCCGTCACTTTCTGCTCACGATATCCGAATAAATTTCGCCGACGCTCCGTTGCCGCCGCTTTCTGCTCACGGTATCCAAATAAATTGTGCCAGCGCTCCGTTGCCGTCGTAAATCATGCTGTTCTTGAGTCGATTGAGCGGAGCAATGAGCGGCGCGCAATGCAGTCGCGCTTTGAAACGCAAAAACGTATGCGATTTGCCGCCTTCAATGGGGATCAACGGCAGGACATACCGTCCGCTGTGCGCCACGCCGTAATCGATAGTAAAAGCGGCGCGATATCCCGCCTCGTGCGTCATCTGCTCGACTTCGCGGGTGTACATGCCGCCGGGGTATGACAGATACGGCGCGGGCTTTTTCATGTACCACTCGACGGCCTGTTTCGAGTTGACGAGCTGATTGCGAATGTCCTGATTGGAGAGCATGTCGGCGAGATTGCCGTGATTGAGCGTATTGCTTTCGATGTCGACGAGCCCGCTGTCCTGCATCTCGCGCGCCTGCGCCCAGGTGATGTAATTTGGATAGAGACCGATAAAATCAGTGACGACGAACAGCGTCGTCTTGACGTTGTACTTTTGAAGGATGGGGAATGCGGTTTTGTAAAAATCGAGCTTGCCGCCGCCGAAGGTGACGACGACGGGCTTTGACGGCAGGGGCGTTTGCTCGTCCCAAGCGTCGAGCAGTTCGTCGGGCCAAACGAAAGTATAGCCGTTGTCGACGAGATATTTCATCTGGGCGTCGAACTCCTCGGGCGAGAGAGTGAACTCGTTATGATCGATTTCATTGACCTGATGATAGCTCAAAATCGGCACTCCGTCGGAGTCGCGTCCGAACAGCCAGAGCAAAAATATCACCGTCAAAACGATCATCACGAGCATGAATTTCAGAAACGTCCGCATCGATCTCGCCTCGCTCAAATTTATATTGGCATTCACCCATTTTTCATAACGCTTTCATTAATATATATCACCGGCGATCAACTGTCAAGAAAGGAGAAAAATTTTTATGCCGCGCGGATCGCTTGATTATATTTTTGCATGTGATATAATCAGTCCATAAATCTCTCAAGGAGGTTGTGGCACTTTGGCTTTGGTTGTTAAAAAGTTCGGCGGCAGCTCCGTCGCGTCCACGGGCAAAATCCTTAACGTCGCTAAGCGCGTCCTCAACGATAAATCTCCCGATGATAAAGTCGTCGTCGTCGTCTCCGCTATGGGCGATACCACCGACGATCTCATCAGCCTCGCTCAGGGCATCGATGAGCAACCTTATAAGGCAGGATACGCTCGCGAAATGGATATGCTGCTCACTACCGGCGAACAGGTCTCCATCGCGCTTCTCGCCATGGCGTTCCAAAAGCTCGGTCAGCCCGCCGTCTCTCTCACCGGCTCGCAGATCGGCATGCATACTTCCTCCAATCATACCAAGGGACGCATCCTCTCCATCGATCCCTCACGCGTCATTCACGAGCTCGATCAGGGTAAAGTCGTCGTCGCCGCAGGTTTTCAGGGCATCGATAAGCTCGGCGATCCCGTCACCCTCGGACGCGGCGGCTCCGATACCTCCGCCGTCGCTCTCGCCGGCGCCCTCAAAGCCGATTCCTGCGAAATTTTTACGGACGTCGACGGTATTTATTCCGCCGATCCCCGCATCGTCAAGGGCGCTCGCAAAATGCGCGAGATCACCTATTACGAGATGCTCGAAATGGCCAGGCTCGGTGCCGGAGTTATGCAGCCCCGCTCGGTCGAAGTCGGTCAGCACTTCAACATTCCCATCCACGTCCGCTCCACCTTCACCGATACCCCGGGCACCATCATCAGGGAGGAGTATACTATGGAGGAGCAAGGTTTCATCATTCGCGGCGTCGCGCACGACGAGAAGGTTGCCAAGTTCGCCATCCTCGGCGTCCCCAATCAGCCGGGCGTCGCTCATAAAGTTTTCGCCGCACTCTCCGACGCCAATATCGATGTCGATATGATCGTTCAAAGCATTCGCAACGTCGAGCAGGACATCACCGATATCATCTTCACCGTCGAGCAAAATTACGTCGCCGAGGCGAAAAACGTCATTGAAGGCGTCGCGCAATCGCTCGGCGCGCTCGGTGTGACTGTCGATGAGGACGTCGCTAAGGTTTCGATCGTCGGAGCCGGTATGCTCGGCGCCCCGGGCGTCGCCGCAAAAATGTTCGGCGCGCTCGCTCAAGAAGGCGTCAATATCGAGATCATCAGCACGTCCGAGATCAGTATCTCGTGCCTGATTAAGAGCGAACACCTCAGAGCTGCCGTCAACGCCATCCACAACGCATTTTTCCCTGTCGATTGATTTTCGACGATGTACATTGTATTTATTGCCTGCCGCATTGACAGGCGTTTTTTTTTTGATAAACTGATTAAGATTGATTTCGGATTGGAGGTCAAAAACCCCACGCTTAAAGGCGGGAGCTTGTGTTTGTGGTTAAACAGTTCTGAGGGGTAGGAGCAGTGCTGCAAACGTTTAAAACCGCAGGATAACATTGGCGAAGGATTACTACGCTTGCGGGCGGCGGTCTGCTCTTTCGTAGTTGACATTAAGCCCGCTCACCTTCGGGTGAAAAACAAGAGGAGATGATTATTTTGAACATGGCAGCCTCGCACGCTCAAGACCGAATTTTGCACGACGCGATCTTTGAGGCAAATCAGTCCTGCCAAGACGCGATTAAAATATACGGCGCCGACCGCGTCACCAACGCGACTATCGGCGTGATGCTCGACGATAACGGCACTCTCGCCGCGCTCCCGACCGTCGATAAAGTTTACCGTTCCCTCGACATCAGAGAACTGACTGCTTACGCGCCGATCGCCGGATTGCCCGCTTACCGATCCGCCGTCGTCGACGTGACTTTCGCCAATCACAAGCCCGACGCTTACATCAGCACCTTCGCCACCGCAGGAGGCACCGGCGCCGTCCATCACGCCGTCGCCAACTACGCCGAGCGCGGCGAATATGTTCTTACGTCCGATTGGTTTTGGGGCAATTATTACATCATCGCCGTCGAGACCGGCAAGCGCCTTAAGACTTTTGAGCTGTTTGACGACGATCTCAAATTCAATTTCGCCGACTTCACTGCCAAGGTCGATGAGCTGCTCGAGTGGCAGGAGCGATTGTTGATCATTCTCAACACGCCCGCCAACAATCCGACGGGCTTTGCGCTCACCGACGACGATTGGGATAATGTCATCGACGCGCTCAAGCTCCGCGCGGAACGCGGCAAGAAAATTTCCGTGCTCGTCGATATCGCTTACATCGACTTCGCCGGCGAGCCCGACGTCACCCGACGCTTTATGAGTAAGTTCAGCGGGCTGCCCGAAAATATTTTCGTGATGATCGCCTTCAGCATGTCGAAGAGTTATACCTTCTACGGGCAACGGACGGGCGCGCTGATTGGCGTCACGTCGAGCAAAGCCGTCATTGACGAGTTCGATCAGGCTGTCAAATATTCCAATCGCGCCGTCTGGTCGAATGTCAATCGCGGCGCTCAGGCACTGCTCGTTCGTCTGCAACAGGATAAAGACGCACACGCTCGATTCGTTCAGGAGCGCGAACAATTTTATCAGCTCGTCAAGCGCCGCGCCGATATTTTTGTCAAAGAGTCCGAGCAGTGCGGGCTGAAGATCGTCCCGTACTCGGGAGGCTTCTTCATCGCCGTCCCCTCCGACAATCCGATCGCCGTCTGTCAAAAACTCCATGACGATCTGATCTTCGCCGTCCCGCTCAAATTGGGCATCAGAGTTGCCGCTTGCTCCGTCTCGACAAAAAAAATTAAGGGCGTCGCCGACAAAATCAAATTCGCAATGACCATCGAATAAAATTTTTCGAGGGCTGCAGAGATGCAGTCCTTTTTACGATCCCAAAAAAAATTTTCGGAGGCGATAAGCTGTGCTCCGTTCGATCAAAAAAATTTTCCCGCTGCTGATTGTTCTCGTGTCGATGTTGACGGTCGGTTGCGTCGACGATCAACAACACGTCAAACTGCGGCAAGTCAACATCGCCGCTCAAGCGCTACCCAATGATGAGAGCGTCGCGCGCACGTGGTACTCTGAAGAGCTCGGCAACGCACTCGGCGCTAAAGTCGTCGTCCTCAATTACGAGTCGAGCACGCCCATCATCACCGCCCTTGCCACCGGCAACATCGATATCGCCATCGTCGGCACGCCCTCCGCCGCCAAAATTATTTCCAAGGGGCTTGATTGCGACGTTTTTTGGATTCATAACATCGAGGGCGAAAACGAGTCGCTTGTCGTCAAAAATTCCTCCGACATCCGCTCGATTGAAGACCTTCGCGGCAGGCGCATCGGCGTCCCGTTCGGCTCCACCACGCAATATTCTCTTCTGCTCGCCTTGCAACGCGCCGATATCGCGCCGAATGAGGTGATGCTTTTCGATCTGCTTCCCAATGAAATTATCGACGCTTGGAATGAAAATCGCATCGACGCCGCCTTTGTGTGGCAGCCCGCGCTCGGCGAATTGCTCAACGACGGGCAAATTCTGATCAGCAGTCGTCAGCTACACAAACAGGGCATCACCACCGCCGACGTCGCCGTCGTCAATCGCGACTTCGCCAATCAAAATCCCGATATCGTCGAGAAATACGTCGAGCTGCAGGCTAAGGCTTGCGATCTGTTTTTCAACGATCCGAAACAAGCCGCCGCGCTCGCCGCGCCCGCTCTTCAGACCTCGCGCAATACCGCCCTCAGTCAGATGAACGAGCTCGTCTGGGTCAAGGCGCAGGATCAAATTTCCGATCACAATCTCGGCACCGTCGACAAAAAAGGCGCTCTCGTCAACACTCTCGTCGAGACCGCCCGTTTCCTCGAACAATATAACATCATCGACCGCGCCGCCTCTCGTGAGACTTTCGAGAACGCCGTCAATCCTCAATTCGCCGAAGCCGTTGCTAATAAATCGATCAGATAATTTTTTTGAAGTTCGTCATGTCGGCGTGCAACGGCGTCACCGACACGTAGCCGCACTCGACCGCGTAAATGTCGGTGCCCTCGCTCCGATCGATGTCGTAGACTTCGCCGCCGATTCGATAATACGTTTTGCCCTCGTCGCTGAGCAGTTTGAACGCGTTGATGTAGTCGCGCTTGCCGAGCCGCGTCCAAATAAATTCCGCCTCATTGTCCTTGAATTTCTTCGGGAAGTTTATGTTGTGGAAGAAGACGCTCTCGTGGCGGGAGGCCTCCTTCAAAAATTTCGCCGTCGCCGACGCCGCCTTCTCGAATGTGATCTCCGAATTGATATCGATCGAGACGGCAAGCGCCGAAATGTCATGCAGATAGCCCTCGAGCGCGGCGCCGACGGTGCCGGAATAAGTGACGTCGGTTGCCAGATTCGCGCCGTGATTGATCCCGCTGATCACCGCGTCGGGCTTGGTCGACGTGTTCATTGCCTCGAGATATATTTTGACGCAATCGGTCGGGGTGCCGTCGAGCTCCCACGCGTCGATCGGATTATGCAATTTGAGATCATGTTTTTGCGCCAGTTCGATGATGCGCTCGACGGTGACGGCTTTAAATTCGACGTGCTTATGGATTGACAGCGCGTGAGACATGCCGCTCTGCTGTGTTTTGGGGGCGGCTATTATTATTTCGTGATCCTTCGACAGCGCCGACGCCAGCGCCCAAATGCCTTTCGCCTCGATGCCGTCGTCGTTCGACAGTAATATCTTCATAGGTTCACCTCCAAAAGTTTAGATGGGGCGCCGACGACACTCCCGCCCACCGAGGTCGGCGCCCAACGGAGTCCGTGGTTCCCACCCGTGTCGTCGGCGCCCGACTTGTTTTGCGATGACTAACGGCGCGCGGAGTGCTGCCGTCGATTGGGGGCTGCGGGACTGTGCGGGCTGCCGCTCTACGAACGAAGGACGCCGCCGCTGCCACGGGTTGAGTTTCGCCGTCGACTAATCCTGCGGGATTGTGCGAAGTACGGGCGCCGTCAGCGCGGGGTGGGAACCACGACCACAATTTGGGGCGCTGCCATTGGGGGTGGGAGCGCTGGCGGCGCCCCTTCCCCATCACTCCGTCGCCCCTATCGTAATTCCGCGCGGAACCGATCGGCTGTCGACGCGATGAGTGCCGCCTTCGACTGATACCTGCGATGGCTTAGAAGGCGGGCGTCGCCAACACGGGTTGAGTGCCGCCGTCGAATGATATCTGCGGGGCTTTGCGGCGCCCCATAAATCAGTCGCTCCGCGCGGAACTGATCAATCCTCGTTGAAGAGCGCGCGCGAAAAGTCGACGGCGCTGAACGGTCGGAGATCGTCAACGCCTTCGCCTACGCCGATCCATTTCACCGGCATCTTCATTTCCGACATCAGCCCGATGATCACGCCGCCCTTCGCCGTCCCGTCCAGCTTCGTCAACACCAGCCCCGTTACAGGCGCCGCCTTCGTAAACAGCTCCGCTTGGCTGATCGCGTTTTGCCCCGTCGTCGCGTCCAACACCAATAACACTTCGTGCGGCGCACCGTGGATTCCCTTGCCGAGCACTCGATTTATTTTTTTGAGCTCCTCCATCAGATTAAATTTGTTCTGCAACCGCCCCGCCGTGTCCACGATCAACACATCGACCGCCCGAGCCTTCGCCGCGCGCGTCGCGTCCAACGCCACGCTCGACGGATCCGACCCTTCATCATGTTTTATCAGCGTCGCGCCCGTCCGATCCGCCCACACTTCCAATTGATCAATCGCCGCCGCGCGGAAGGTATCAGCCGCCGCCATCATCACGCTGTAGCCTTCCGATCTGTAATACGCGCTCAACTTGCCGATCGTCGTCGTCTTGCCCGCTCCGTTCACTCCTATCACCAAGATCACGTACGGCTTCGTCAAATACATCGCCCAGCGCTCCGACGGCACGTCCGTCGTCAATATCGATGTGATCTCCTTCTGAAGAAACGGTTTCAAATCCGTCGGCTCGTTGATCTCACGCTTCCGAATCCCTTTGCGCACCGCCGCCATCAATCGCTCCGTCGTCGGCATGCCCACGTCCGATAAGATCAGCGTCTCCTCGAGCTCTTCTAAAAATTCTTCGTCAATCTCCGCGCTCCCGTTGATCAACTCCTCTAGCTTCGCCGTCAAATTCTCGCGCGTCTTCGATAAACTTTCTTTCAGCTTCTCGAAAAAGCCCATCGCCCGCACCTCCGATCATTCCACCTCGTTGGCAGTCAACAGCGCCTCAATTTTGATGTCCGTCCGCCGATTCAGATCGATAAATTCATTCTTCGTCGTCTGAACGATCGGGTATGCAAATATCCGACTCTCGTCGATGTAAACAATTTTGGCGCGTTCGCCGTTGTCGAGCCCCACCCAATTGCCGTTGAGCGAGTGGTTGAGATTTTTTATAAACATCACCGTAAAATTCGTGTCGAGCTTGCCCTTGATCATATCCTCGTACAAAATCTTCAACACATCGAACGGCGAACTGCGCTTGGCATAAGAACGATTCGCCGCCATCGCGTCGTACATGTCGAGGATCGCAATGATCTTGCCGTAATCGCAAATACCGTCGCCTCTGACGCGATTCGGATAACCCGACCCGTCGCAACGCTCGTGATGCTGCAAAATGCCCATCAGCAAATCCTTATGCGCCGACAGCACCGAGAATTTCAACATGTCGTAGCCGTAATCGACGTGCCGCTTGACGCTGTCGAGCTCCTCGGGCGTCAATTTCCCCGTCTTCTCGAGAATTTCTTTCGGCACGCGCATTTTCCCGACGTCGCACAGCATCGCCGCCGTCATCAGCTCCGTCTTCTTCGCCCAACGCAGCCGCATCCAATTCGCCATCAGCCCGCCGAGGATGAAAAGGTTCAGCGCGTGGTGGATCGTGTAATCGCCCATCCGCGTCATATTGTGGATTTGACTGACCGACATCGCGCCTTCGCACAGCTTATCGATCACGTTGTCGACGATGATATCTTCCATCGACGGAATGTCCAATTCGCCTTCGCGCCCGAGCTTGAAATAAATGTTTTGCACTCGAGAGTACGCCATCTTATAGCACTGAACATAATCGCCGTCGAGCAGATGCTCGTTGCCGACGATGTCAACGTGAATATCCTCCTCGGGCACGTCGATATACACCGAAAACACCGGCTTGCCGCTGAGTTTATTCAAATCCTTCTGCTTGAGGACGGTGCCGCTGCGAATGAGAACGGTGCCGTCCAAATCCTGAACGGTGCGCCCGACCTTCATGCCGCTGCGGAGCTCGTCAACGCTGAATGCTCGTAACATTATTTCGCCTCCCCGTGCTCGATGTGCTGACAGTTTTTGCAGTAGCCGAAAAATTTGACGTCGTGATTGACGATCCAAAAGCCCGACTTGAGCGCGATATCCGCCTCCGGCTCGTCGAGCCGATCTTCGTCGATCTCGATCACCTGCTTGCACTTGAGGCAGATCAAATGGTGGTGGCGATGTTTCGACGGCTCGAGATTGAGCTCGTAGCGGGTGGAGCCGTCGCCAAACTCGATCGGCAACAAAATCCCGAGCGACCCGAGCAGTTCCAAGCCGCGATAGACGGTTGCGAGCCCGATTTTGGAGTCGGCGTCGTGCAAAATCTCATGCACGTCCTCGGCGTTGAGGTGATGCCGCTCGGGATTTTCGAGAAACACCCGCAAAATTTCTTGCCGCTGGGGCGTGAGCTTATATCCCTTCGTCGAAAGGCGCGCCTTCAAATCGTCGATCGTAAAAATTTTCGATGCCGCCGCGTTCATTCAAATCACTCGCTTCCAATCTTTTTGCTACAGTGTATCATATTTCCGATCAAGTTGCTTGAAAAATTTTTTTGTGGTAGACTGTCGACCGAAATCAAACGAAAGAGAGTGACGGCTTTGGACAAAAAAGAGGCGCTCGCGGCGGCGATGAAACAGATCGAAAAGGACTTCGGCAAGGGAGCGATCTTTCGACTGGGCGACGACTCGACGAAGCTCGATTTAAAAGTGGTGCCGACGGGGATTTTGCCGCTCGACATTGCGCTCGGCGTCGGAGGACTTCCGCGCGGACGGATCATCGAAGTGTACGGACCGGAGTCGGGCGGCAAGACGACGATCGCGCTGCACATGATCGCGGCGCTCCAACGCGAAGGAGGAACGGCGGCATTCATCGACGCGGAGCATGCGCTCGATCCGATCTACGCGCGCAATTTGGGCGTGGACATCGATGCGCTTGTGTTGGCTCAACCGGACTCGGGCGAACAGGCGCTGGAGATCGTCGACACGTTGATCCGAAGCGGCGCGGTCGATATGGTAGTGGTGGATTCGGTAGCGGCGCTGGTGCCGCAATCGGAAATCGACGGCGACATGGGAGATTCGCACGTCGGACTGCACGCGCGAATGATGAGCCAGGCGATGAGAAAATTGGCGGGCTCAATCAGCAAAAATGAGACGATTGCGGTGTTCATCAATCAGATTCGAGAAAAGGTCGGCGTGATGTTCGGCAATCCGGAGGTGACGACGGGCGGTCGGGCGCTGAAATTTTACGCGACGGTGCGGCTCGAGATACGCAAGGGCGAGGCGATCAAGCAGGGGACTGAAATTATAGGCAACCGCACTCGAGTGAAGGTGGCGAAAAACAAAGTGGCGCCGCCGTTCCGCATGGCGGAGTTCGACATCATGTACGGGAGCGGCTATTCGCGCGAGGGCAGTCTGCTTGACTTGGGCGCGGAGTATGATGTGTTGACGAAGAGCGGCGCGTTTTATTCGTATAACGGCGAGCGGCTCGGTCAAGGCAAGGAAAATGCGAAGAAATATTTGAAGGATCACGCGGAGATTGCCGACGAGATTGAAAAGAAACTCCGCGCGGAGCTGTTGAATAAGAATGCGACGGTGACGGCGTCTCAACCGTCGGCGCCGATTGAGCCCGAACCCGAGGACGAAGAGCCGCCGCTCGACGATTGATTTTTGAGCCCGCGCTGTTATCCTGACAGATTGTTTTTAGGGGCGCCGCTCAACGCTCCCACCCTCGGAGCGCGGCGCCCAACGAAGTTCGTGGTTCCCACCCCGCGTTGGCAGCGCCCGAATATTTTTGGGGCGTGGTGCCCAATCAAGGGCAGCAGCCCCGCGTCGTCGGCGAACGAATGTTTTTGGAGTGCGGCGCTCGACCAAAGGCAGCAGCCCTGCGTTGTCGGCGCTCGAATGTTTTTGGAGTGGGGCGCTCGACAAAAGCCAGCAGCCCCGCGTTGGCAGCGCCCGAATGTTTTTGGAGCGTGGCGCTCGACTAAAGGCAACAGCCCCGCGTCGGCGGCGCTCGAATGTTTTTGGAGTGCGGCGCTCGACCAAAGGTAACGCTCCCGCGTTGGCGGCAACCGAATCTTTTTGGAGTGCGGCGCTCGACCAAGGGCAGCAGCCCCGCATTGGCGGCGACCAACTGTTTTTGGAGTGCGGCGCTCGACTAAAGACAGCAGCCCCGCGTCGGCGGCGCATTTTACAATCGATTGTGGACGATCGGAGCGACGGACGATGAAAACGGCATTGATGAAGGCGACGGACTTATTGGCGCGGCAGGAGCAGAGCGAGCGCCTGTTGAAAAAAAAGTTGGCGGCTCGAAAGTATTCTCCCGACGAGATCGATGCGGCAGTCGACACGTTGAAGGCGCGAAAATATCTCGATGACGAGGCGACGTGCGAGCGGCAATTCGAGCGTCTGTATGCGAGCGGTAAGCTGTCGCTGAAACAGATTTATGTGAAGTTAATGCATTGGGGATTCGACGCGGCGCTGATCGAGCGGTTTGTGCCGTCCGATGTCGACGAACATGAAAAAGCGGCGGCGCTCCGAGTGTTGACGACAAAATTTAAGTCGGTGCCGGAGGATAAAAAAATGTGGCAATATCTTTCAACGCGTGGCTTCGATGGCGACGCGATCACTTCAGCCGTCGACGCCTTCAAAAAAAATTTCGAGGTTGGGCATGAGTAAAGTATTGGTGATCGGAGCGGCGTCGAGCGGGAGCGGCAAGACGACGATCACAATCGGATTGATCGCGGCATTGCGGGCGCGGGGCTTGACGGTGCAATCGTATAAAGTCGGACCCGATTACATTGACACGGGCTGGCATGCGCTGGCGTCGGGGCGCGCGGCTCATAATCTCGACAGTTGGCTGGTGCCAAAGGAAAAATTACGGTCGATATTCGAGGCGACGGTCGGCGATGCGGACGTGGCGATCGTCGAGGGCGTGATGGGCTTATACGACGGCGGACGACGCGGGATCAGCTCGACGGCGGAGATCGCAAAACTGCTCGGCGCGCCCGTCGTGCTCGTGATCGATGCGAAGTCGATCGGAGCGTCGGCGGCGGCAATCGCGTTGGGCTTTCGAGAATACGATCGGGAAGTCAACATCGCGGGCGTGATATTAAATCGGCTCGGCTCTGCGACGCATCAATCGATGATCGAAGAGGCGATGTCGACAATCGAGATAAAATCATTGGGCGGGCTCCGACGTGATGAAAAATTTTCGATCCCCGAACGACATTTGGGGCTGTTGACGGCGGAGGAAAATTCCTCCGTCAATTTTTTATCCGAACTGAGCCGCGCGGTCGAGGCGGGAATAAACATCGACGGGCTGTTGACGGTTGCCGCGCCCGTAAAAAAATTGCCGCCGATCGCGGGCGACGGGGCGAAAAAAATTTGTCGGATCGGAGTGGCGCGCGACGAGGCATTTTCTTTTTATTATCCCGAGAGTTTATCGGAGCTATCGCGATTGGGCGCGGATCTGATCGAGTTCAGCCCGTTGCACGATGAGCACCTGCCGACGGTCGACGGCTTGATATTGGGGGGCGGATATCCCGAGGTGCATGCGTCGACGCTCGAAAAAAATATTGCGATGCGGGAATCGATCCGTCGAGCGGCGTCGGAGGGCATGCCTATCTATGCGGAGTGCGGCGGCTACATGTATTTGATGCGGGAGCTGATCGGTTTCGACGGGCGGCGCTATTCGATGTGCGGGGTGTTTGACGGTCGTGCGGTGATGAATGAGCGTCTTCAGACGGTCGGGTATGTTGAAGCGGAGCTGATATCGGATTGCGTGATCGGTCGACGGGGCGATCGAGTGCGGGCGCATGAATTTCATTTTTCGAGCATCGACGGAGATTTGAGCGCAAAAAAAATATTCCGCTGTACTCGATTGCGGACGGGAAAAATTTATGAGGCGGGCGCGATCAAAAATAATGTGATCGGCTCGTATTTGCATCTTCACTTCGCGGGTTGCCCTGCCGTCGCCGAAAACTTCATTCGTCACTCGGGCGCCGACAACGCGGGTGGGCATGCCTACCTCGGTTGGGCGCCGTCATTGGTGGGCGGGGGCGTTGGCGGCGCCCCATAAATTTTATTCGACTTCGGATTCAGATTCGGGCTCCGACATGTTTTTAGTGATCCGCGCATGCCCCTTCAGCCAAAATTTTTTAAAGCCGTCCCCGCTCTCGGCGCGATCACCCGTCGCTCGAATATCGTCTCGAATGATCCGAACGTCGCCCTCCGCCACTAATTTTTCTTCCGCTCCAATCCAATCCAGCCGACCGCTCGTCAACTTCGCGCCTTCGCTCGTCTCGACTATAATATCGCCCTCAATGTTTATATCCTTCGTGTCGTAGTGATACACCCCATGCTCCGCGCGGAATTCGACCGAACGCCCGTCGGCTTGGTAGAAATGCCCGATCAATTTCTCGAGATCGGCGTCTTGAGTGTTCGCGTCGACCGTCATTCGAGCCGCCGTCAAATCCCACACACGCACCCCGTTGACTTCCTCGCTCAGTTCGTTGCCCTCGTAAGTCATCGTCGGCGGAGGCGCCACTTTGTTTACCGGCGGCGGTCCGTCCGGCGTCGTCGCCACCGCCCAAACGATTACTCCGACCAACAATCCGCCGATTATCGCCGCCAACATTTTGCCTCGTATTTTCATGCGCCGCTCCTATCGATGATGTTTGATTTTCTGCATCTCGGGCGGCGTGTTCCAACGCTTTTGAAACCACAACCATTGCGTGGGATTGTCGCGAATCACCCGCTCGAGTATGCGCGTCATCTTCACCGTGAACTCGAATAAATCTCGATCCGCATCGCCGCTGTCGCCTATGTGCATGACCTCGCCGATCATGACTTTGTGTCGACCGTCGGGCTTGCGAAGGATGAACGCGGGCAATACCGGCGCCTTGAATCGTTTCGCGAAAACCGCCGGTCCCATCGGCGTTGATGCCGTCCGTCCGAGAAATTCTATAAAGGCTCCGCCCGGTCCGCCGTCCTGATCCGCCAAAAAGCCCAAAATTTTTCCCTTCTTGAGCGCCCGCCCCGCCGACAACAATTCGCTCGTGCCGCGCGTAAATATCTCGACGTGGATCGTCGCCCGCAGATCGTCGAGCACTCGAGAATATTCCGCGTTCGGTTGTTGCTTGGCGATCGCCGTCACCGGCATGCCGTTCAACGAAAACGCCGCCGACAACCACTCCCACGTCCCGACATGCCCCGTCAACACCACGACGCCATGTCCCTCGGCAAGCGCTTCTCTCATGCGCTCGAGATGATCGATTTCGATGTACTTCGACAGATTTTCTTCGTTGAGATTGGGCATGTAAAATATGTCGAGCACGTTCCGCGCCAGATTTACGAACGACGCGCGGACGATTTTTTTTGCCTCCGACTCCGTCACGTTGAGCGCCGGCATCATCTGTTCGATCGCACGTCGCCGTTGCTTTTTGATCAGCAGATAATATAAATTCCCGAGAATCCGTCCCAAAAACAGCAGCACGTCATACGGCAGCAGCCGCACCAGCCGACTGAACAGCATCAGAGAATTGTAAAGCATCGAATCACCTGTTGTCGCGCGCGACCAGTTTTTTGATGACTTTCGCGCCCGTCGATTTGATTTTCCTCAACGGCGCAACGCGCGTCTTGATTTTGGGTTTCATATCCTTCTGTTGACCGAAATCGCCGCGCTTGAGGAACGTCGATTTAATTTTATCGGGCTTCAAAAACTTGCGCAGTTCTTTCGAGAGAATTTCGGGATCGGTGTCGTCACTGCACGTAAAAATGTCGACCGCCGCGTATTTGAGCTCGGTGTAGACGTGGACGGCGATATGCCCGTCGGCAAACGCGCCGATGATCGAGATGTGCCCGTCGGCAATGACGGCGGATTGAAGGTCGGGCGGATTATTGATGCTGTTGCGCAATACATTTTTGAGGGCGTCAATGTCGTCGAGCAGTTTCGTGCTGCAGTTATAAAAATCGATCGTCAACTGGCGAGCTATAATTTCCATTGCGATTCACCTTCCGATGGTTTAATTGTCGGCGGGCATGAGAATGATGTGGACGGGGAGATTGGACGCGGCGGGCGGCGAGTAATCGAAAGTCACCTTGCCGTTGAAAGTGCCGAGGTCGGCAAGTTCGGTGTATGAAGTCAACAGCACCGAGCCCTTCTTTCGACGGTTTAATTGTCGGCGGGCATGAGAATGATGTGGACGGGCAAATTCGATGCGGCGGGCGGCGAGTAATCGAAAGTCACCTTGCCGTTGAAAGTGCCGAGGTCGGCAAGTTCGGTGTATGAAGTCAACAGCACCGAGCCCTTCTTTCGACGGTTTAATTGTCGGCGGGCATGAGAATGATGTGGACGGGCAAATTCGATGCGGCGGGCGGCGAATAATCAAACGTCACCTTGCCGTTGAAAGTGCCGAGGTCGGCAAGTCCGGTGTATGAAGTCAACAGCGCCGATCCCTTCTTCCGATGGTTTAATTTTCGGCGGGCATGAGAATGATGTGGACGGGGAGATTGGACGCGGCGGGCGGCGAATAATCGAAGGTCACCTTGCCGTTGAAGGTGCCGAGGTCGGCGAGTTCGGTGTAGGAAGTCAACAGCGCAAGCCCCTCTTCTCGAGCCTCTTTGACATTTTCGGGCTCGACGGGCGTCTCGTCGCCGAAGTAAGTCCTTCCGCGCGGAGTGAGGATCAATTTCGAGTGCCCTTTATGATTGGAGCGCATGGCGCCCGCGTAAACGCCTCCGAGCGGCGACAAATAAAATTGAGTTTTGTCGCGCGTCTCGAGCTCGATGCGATAATCGACGCCGTAATTGCCGAAGTTGGTGACGGTGGAGCCGTCGGTGGCGTCGATGCCGGTCTTATATTGATCGTTGATGCCGTCGCTGAGGAGCATATATTTGATGCCGTCGGAGTCGGGATTGTATCTGCCCTTGACGCGAATCACGCGCGTCATGCCTTGGAAGGTGCCGCGAAGGCGTTGCTCGTCCTTTGGGAGGATTTGAGCGCCGAGCGAATAGATAAACGGATCGGAGTTGGCAGGGTACATCAGGACGGTGATGCGGACGGGATGATCGACGTTGAAGTCGTAGAGTCCGTAGGCGAGATGCCCGGGCTTGACGATGAGATCATGCATGTTGTCGCGGAGAAGTTTGCGCTCATTGGGATTGAAGGTGAGCGACGTGTGGAAGGCGTTTTTCATGTATGACGTGAGGACAGCCTTGCCGACGTTGAGGAATTTGCTCGAAGGTTTAGCGGCGGCGCCTCGGGTGATGTTTAGGACGTTGAATTGTCCGCTGACGTTTTCGACGATGACGGCGAGTTTTTTATCGTCTTTCGAGTCGTTGAGATGATAGTAAAGGATCCGCGCGGAGCCGTCGACGACGTCTTGATAGAGGATGCCGTTGTCCTTGACGTACTCGGGGCTGTCGGAAAAAATGAGAGTGCCGCCGGTGTCGTAGGATTCGGTCTGAACTTGGCGCATCATCGATGACGGTTTTGATTTGGCGTCGACGGCGGGCAATGTGATCGAAAGAGAAGTGAGCACGGCGAGCGCGGCGGCGGCGCATTTTTTCAGGTCCAGCTCCTCGCTCACCGGGATCACGAACACCAGGACGCCCCGCTTCTCGCCCCGGGTCACCAGGGTCTTGAACATTCGCTCCCGCATGTCATCGGACAGCTCCTCCGCGTGGAGACCGGTGGGGTGGTCGTCGTCGAAATCATATTCCCTTATCTCGTAGGACAGGCCCGCGGCGTCCAGCTGCCGCAGGGCGTTGGTTTTCGTCATGCCGCTGCCTCCTTTACCGGCCGGCGGGATGCGGCCCACCCCCCCGCCACGATCAGGACTGCCCCCAGCACCCCGGAGGGGGCGATGGGCTCCTCCAGGAACACCGCGCTGGCCGCCAGGGTCACAAAGGGGATCGTATAGATATAGTTGCTGGTGACCACGGCCCCCAGCTCCCGCTCCGCGCCGGCCCAGGCCGCATAGCACAGGGCGCTGCCGAAAAGAGCGAGGAACAACAGGCAGAAGACGTTGAGCCCGGAGGCGAACACCGGCCCCAGGGAAAATCCCCGAAAGCCCCCCAGGAGCATCACGGGCAGGCTCGTCACGATCCCATAGAACATCACCTTCCGGGTGATGAACAGGCTGCTCCGCCGCTCCAGGGCCTTACTCTGCAGCACGGAGAAGACGGCCCACACCGCGGCGGTGCCCAGGGCCAGCAGGTCCCCGGCCGGGCTGAGCTTCCAGACGACCACGCCGCCCCACACCACCAGCAGCACCCCCAGAAACGCGAAGGCAAAGCCGATCCAGATCCAGCGGCTGAGCCGCTCCC
>CALGGP010000359.1 GCA_937915885.1 uncultured Selenomonadales bacterium
CCTTTCTTTTCAACGTACATTATTTTTATTCCTCCGGATCGTAGATTGCCCGGTATTTGAGCCGACATTTGAGCACGCGCTTGACGTAATCGCGCGTCTCCGAATACGGAATCTGATCGATGTCGTCAAAATCGTGCGTCCAACCGTACAGCTCAATCCAATGCCAAACATTTCCGCGCCCCGCATTATACGCCGCCAACGTCAACACATCGTTGTGATCAAATTCGTCCTGCAGGTCGGCAAGATACCAAATCCCGTATCGAATATTGCGCTCGGGCTCGTAAAGGCGCTTGATATCGTCGAGCGGCTCCTCGTCGAGTTGAGACGCAATCCAATCCGCCGTCTCGGGCATCAATTGCATCAGTCCGACCGCCCCGCTGTGCGACAGCGCCGTCGGCTCAAAATTACTTTCGTTTTTCATGACGGCGATCGCCAAATATTTGTCGACGTGATATTTTTTCGAGTAGAGCTCGACCGCGACGCGATATCGGAACGGATAAAAAACGCCGCGTTGGACCGACGGGTTGAAGGCGATGAATAAGCCCAACGCGATCAGGGCAAAAATAAAAAGCCCGACTTTAAACGAACGGCGCAAGCGGCGGCGCGAATGCCTAAACGGATTGCGCTTGAAAAAATTTAATCATCATCGTTCACCTGCGATTCAAAATCGACGCCCATCTTCGCCACGGCAAGTACCGCCTTTCTTTCGGCGTGCATGGCAAGATACTCCGCCTCCTCCTCTTCGATGCTCGGTCCCTGACGCTTTAAATACGGGAACTTCGCAAGCATGAGACGCTGAACTTTTTTTTTGAGATCGTATCTGGTTTTTGCGTTGTTGATGACGGTGTCGGCTCGGGCGCGCTTCTCGTCGAGCGGCATTTGGGCATTGATGCGCGCGAACGCCTCGAGATAACTGATCTGATTGCGATACATCAGCCGACGGAATTGCCGCTTGCGATTCACCCACACCACCCAAATTTCGTCCGCCAGATACTCCCAGCCCGCCTCGAACAGCAGAGGCACGTCGAGCACGGCGATGGGCACGCCGCGCGATTGAATGTCGACGAGCTCTTGTCGAATGCAGTTGAGGATCATCGGATGCGTCGTCCGATCGACCCAACGTTTTTCGTTCGGATCGTTGAAGACGATGCACGCGATCGAGCGCCGATCGAGCTTGCCGTCCTCACTAAGAATTTCTTTGCCGAAATGCTCGACGTAAGCGTTATAAATCGGTTGCCCGGGCTCCGACAGATCATAGACAAAATGATCGGCGCTGACGACTTCGGCGCCGAACTTACGAATTTCATACGAAACGACGGTCTTGCCGCAGGCGATTCCGCCCGTCACCGCGAGAATGTACAAAGCAGTCACCTCAAATTATTTGGATTGCGATTGAGCGAGCAATTTTTTCAAGCGCTCGATTTCCCTCTGCTGCATCTCGAGCTGTAGCCGCCGGACGTTGGCGTTGCTGAACAGGTACGCCAAGAGCGGAATGTTTTCTTTCGGGTTGGAGTTGAAGATGCGCCGACGGAGAATATCGTCGACTTCGTAGGGTTGCGTGCGCGTGTAAAGTCCGTGCGAGATGATGTTGATGCGGCTCTGAATGAAATAATCGAGCGCCATATATCGGAACTTCGGATTTTGAATGAAGAACTGCATCGAGCCCATAAAACTGTCCATGACTTTGACGGCTTCTGTTAGATTGGTGGCGACCTCGAGCGGGTGCCGTCCGCCGTGCGAGAGTGAGTCGTTTCGAGTGCGGTAGATGTAGAAGATATTCGGGACGCGGAGATAATTTTTCGAGCGGATCAAGCAACAGAACAGAAAAATTAAATCCTCGAAACTGGTCATGTTCGGGAATTTGATGTTGTTTTTGATGAGGAAGTCGCGGCGGAAGAATTTATTGCAGGCCCACCATAAAAATTTTTTTTGAGTGAAGCGTTCGACTCGATCACCTAAATCTTCAGTCTCGAGCGTCGGCTCGTTGACGAAGGGTGGATTTTGGAAGGTGCGCGGGAAGATTTCATTAGTGCCGTCGGGCATCTCAAAATATTTTTCGGCGTGAACGACTTCGGCGTCAAACTGTTCGGCGAGATTGTAAATTTCCTCGAGCGCGGTCTTAGTCAAGAGGTCGTCGGAATCGAAAAATGTGATGTACTTGCCGCGCGCGGATTTGAGAGCGAGATTGCGCGGGAGCCCCGGCGTGCCGGAATTTCTTTTGGTTTTGAGCAATTGAAGGCGCCCGTCAAATTTATCGGCGAGAGATTTTGCCAGCTCGACGGACTGATCGGTGGAGCAGTCGTCGACGAGAAGTATCTCGTAATCGTCGAAAGTTTGATGGAGCAAACTTTGAAGGCAATCATCGACGTAGCGTTGAGCGTTGTACATAGCGATGATGATCGAGACTGCGGGAATTTTATTTGCCATAAATTTTCTCCTTCCGAAGTCGTTCGTTTTCTAGATAAAGGACGTTGACGAGATCGAACAGGTGAGAGGTGAGCGCGATATTTTCTTCCGGTCTGACGTTGAAAACATTGCGCCTGAGATATTCGTCGATCTCTGCGGCGTCGCTCTGAGCGTAAATATTTTTTGAAACGAGCCCGACGCGCTGTCGAACAAAAAAATCGAGCAACATATATCGATATCTGCGATTGCGGAGGAAAAAATCTTGGGAGGAGAGAAATTTGTCAAGCACTCGAAAGACATCGATCATATTGCGTGTGATGTCGAAGGGGTGAGGCGGGTCGTGCGACAGTGAGTCGGGGCGAATTCGATAAATATAAATGACGTTCGGGATGCGCACATAGTTTTTTGAGTGGACGAGCGCTTGAATAAAAAAACAGAGATCCTCGAACATGTTGACGCGCGGAAATTCGATTTTGTGTTTGATGAGAAAATCGCGGCGGAAGAATTTATTGCACGCCCACCACAAAAATTTTTTTTGAGTGAAGCGTTCAATACGGTCGCCGATATCATCAGTCTCGAGCGTCGGAGTGTCGACCAGAGGCGGCGTTTGAAGTGTGCGGACGAAAATTTGATCGGCGCCGTCCGGCATCTCGTAATAACGTTCGACGTGGACGACTTCAGCGTCAAACTGTTCGGCGGCGTCGAATAGTTCTTCGATGGCGGTTTTCGTCAAGAGATCGTCGGCGTCGAGATAAGTGATGTATTTGCCGCGCGCGGATTTGAGCGCGAGATTACGCGGGAAGCCTGCCGCGCCCGAATTTTTTTTGGTCTTTATTGGAATCAGGCGCCCGCCGAATTTCTCAACGAAGGATTTGACGATGGTCGGAGATTGATCGGTGGAGCAATCGTCCGCAACGAGCACTTCAAAATCGTCGAAAGTCTGATGGAGCAGGCTGTTAAGGCAGGGCTCGATGAATTTTTCGGCGTTATACATCGGAATGATCACAGACACCGCCGGATTTTTATTCGTCATAAATAATCTCCTTCCGACCCAAAATATTTTTTCCCCGACGGATTGATGGGGCGCCGCCGTCGCTCCCACCCATCGAGCGCGGCGCCCAACTTTTTATCGAACGTCGACAGCGCCCGCCCCGAGCGCGGCGGCTCTTTTATTTGAAAAAATTTTTTTCAGGGTGGGCGAGCGGGGAAAAATTTTTTCCGAACCCCGTTGCCCCTAATTATGCATTACGCATTACGCATTGCTTTTCGCCTCTGCCCAATTTTTTCCGACCGCGATATCGACGTCGAGCTTTACTTTTAAAGCCGCCGCCCCTTCCATAGCCCGCCGCACAATTTCTTTCACTCGATCGAGCTCGCTTTCAACCGTCTCGATCACTAATTCGTCGTGCACCTGCAATATCATTCGGCTTTCGAACGGCGCCAAATTTTTTTCCGTCTCGATCATCGCCAACTTGATTATATCCGCCGCCGTGCCCTGGATCGGAGTGTTCATCGCCATCCGCTCCGCCAGCGCCCGACGGTTAAAGTTTCGATCGTTGATCGTCGGCAACGAACGCCGCCGCCCGAACATCGTCTCCACATAGCCCAGCCTCCGCGCGGATTCGATCGTCGCGTCGAGATATTTTTTCACGCCGGGATATCGCGCAAAGTACCTTTCAATATACTCCGCCGCCTCCTTGCGACTTATATTTAACTCCTTCGACAGCCCGTAATCGCTTTGCCCGTAGACGATGCCGAAATTCACCGCCTTTGTCTTGCGACGGAGCTCGGGCGTGACTTCTTCGATCGGAATGTTGAAAACTTCAGCCGCCGTCCGCGCGTGAACGTCCTGACCACGATTGAAGGCGTCGATCAAATTTTCGTCGTCGGACATATGCGCCAACAGCCGCAATTCGATCTGAGAGTAATCCGCCGACAACAGACAATCAAAGCCTTCGCCCGCCTCGAATAACGAGCGAATTTCGCGCCCCTCGGGAGTGCGCACGGGAATGTTTTGCAGATTCGGATCGGAACTTGACAATCGCCCTGTCGCCGTCACCGTCTGATTGAAGTGCGTGCGGACGCGATGAGTTTTCGGATCGATCAGCGGTCTGATGCCGTCGATGTACGTCGAGCGAAGTTTTGACAGCGTCCGATAATCGAGCAGCGCGCCGACAATCGGGTGCTTATCGCGCAGCTCCGACAAAACTTCCGCGTCCGTCGAAAAGCCGCTTTTGGTTTTCTTGACGGGCGGCAGTTTCAATTGATCGAACAGAATTTCCGACAACTGCTTCGGCGAATTGATATTGAATGAATGCCCGGCAAGGTCGAAAATATTTTGCTCGATCGATTGAAGGCGCGCGGCAAGTTCTTCGGATTTTTGATCAAGGCGGTCGATGTTTACAAAAATGCCGCGATCCTCCATATCGGCGAGCACCTTGACGAGCGGCAACTCAATCCGATTATAGAGCTCGATCATATTCTCCGCGCGGAGTTTTTCCAACAGTTGAGCGCCGACTTCTTTGATCGACGGTCGAAGCGTGACGAGCGCGCCGGGGTTGAGCAGATAATTCATCAGCTCGATATCGTAAATTTCGGGGGCGTCGAGCGCGACGTTCGCATGAAAAATATTTTTGAGATTGTAGACGAACGGCAGCTCGATCGCATAGGGCGGGAGTTTTTCCTCCTCGACGGCATTAATCGCGCCGAAAAGATTATCGGCGGCGTCGAAGATCGAATGAATTTTTTTCTTGACAGTCACGAGCGCGAGCCGATTGCAAAAATCGTCGGCGCGTTGAAAATCGGGCGCGATCGAAAAATTTTCGGGCTCGAAATTTACATCGGGGACGTTTCGATCGATCGTCGCGAGTTTTTTCGACAGGCGCGCGATATCCTCACCATCGATCAGCTTTTGACGGACGCTTTTCGAGTCGACGGCATTAATCCGATCGTAAATGTTTTCGACGGTGCCGAACCGTTGAATGAGTTTCGCGGCAGTCTTATCGCCGACGCCCTTGACGCCCGGGATATTGTCGGACGAATCGCCGCGGAGCGCCTTATAGTCGATGAGCTTATCGGGCGCGAAGCCGTACTCGTCGATGAATTTCTCAACGTCGAAAACGGTGTTCGATGTGGTGTTTCGAGCGAGAATGACTTTGACGGTCGGGCTGATGAGCTGAAGAGCGTCGCGGTCGCCGGTGACGATGAACGTCTCGAAATTCCGCGCGGAGGCTTGAGCGCTGAGGGTGCCGATGACATCATCCGCCTCGAAATTCTCAACGCCGACGGTCTTTATTCCGAGCGCGGCGGCGAATTGATCGAGCAGGGGGAATTGGGCGGCGAGCTCGTCGGGCATTTGATCGCGATTGCCTTTATAGTCGTCGAATAATTGATTGCGAAAAGTTTTTTTGCCGACGTCGAGAGCGATGGCGGCGGCGGCGGGACGAAGTTCGTCAATGAGCTTGAGAATGATGTTGGCGAAGCCGAAGACCGCGCCGGTAAGAGTGCCGTTGGGGGCAGTGAGATTGGGCAGGGCGTAGAAGGCGCGATAAAAGACGCTGCTGCCGTCGACCAATAAAAATTTTTTCATTCCTTGACGTCCTCAACCTCCGTCAAAGGTTTTTCCTCCGACTCAACCGTTTTTTCGGGCTCCGGCTCCGTTTTTATCTCCGGCTCCTTTTCGAGCTCCTTCTTTACCTCGGCATCTTTTTTATCGTCCTTTTTCTTCTTCTTGCCCTTTTCTTTCGTCTCGGGCTGCTGCTCTTCGGGGATCGGCAGGCGCTCTACCGTCTGCAATTTATATATCCGACTCCGCCCGTTCGTCCCGTCGACATTCTGCAACCCGCCGTCAAGACTGAACAGCACTATCGCATCGTCCGCATTCAAATACAATTGCCGCTTGCGCTCCATCCCGACGACCTCTCCATATGCCGTTCGCAACGTCGACTCCCCCGAGCGCCACTCGAGCTTCGTCTTCGCCGCCATCGCGATCGGCACCGCAGGCAAATACGTGATCCCTTCGCGCACGACCGCCTTTGAATCAAATGTCCGACCGTTCTGCTCGAAATTCTCAACGCGCTTGCCGTTCAATTCGATCGCATACGCCTTTGCTATGATCGTCGGCTCCCCGTCCGAGTCGTAAATTTTCTTCTCGATATCTTCATCGCTCTCGAACGCCGACACTCCGTACGGCGCCAGCCACTGATTGACATACGCCGTATCAATCGGCTGCCAACCGTAGCCGTCGGGATAAATATAATAAACAATCTCGTCGTCGGCATTCTTCTCGACCACGACCCGATTGTAAGTGATCTCGACGGGCGTGCCGATTTCGACATGCTCAAAAAGCGTCTCGACATCCGCCTCGCGCATCCGCACGCAACCGTTTGAAACATAATGCCCTATGCTGTCGGGGCGATTCGTCCCGTGGATTCCGTAATTGCCCCAAATTTGCATCCATCGATAGCCCAACGGATTGCTCGCGCCCGACGGAATTTCATACTCGGGATTGGACGGATCGATCCACGTCGGATTGATCTCCTTGGTATTGATCTTATAGTAGCCGACGGGCGTGGGCGTGGACGGCTTGCCGAGTCCGAGCGGATAAATTGCAATTTTTTTGTCATCGTCGTAGAGTGACAAAATTCTGCTGGCGGAGTTTATCACAATTTTTTTTGCCGCCTCTGCCTGTGGAGTTGAAGAATTTAAAATCAGCGACAAAGTAAAAATTCCTGTCGCCAATTTTTTTAATAATTTTGTTTGAAACATTATGATTGCACTTGCCTTTCAGTAAAAAAAATATTTTCTGCAGCAGCATTAAAAAAATGTAGAGCTGCAATAGACGGCATTACTCAAGATGAATCCATTTTGGACTACATAGTTTCGCTTGTAAGTGTTACCCGCCCCGCACCGGAGACAAAAGAAGACAGAACATTCTCCTTGTCACAGTCAAAAAACAGAAGCGACATTCAGCGCTACATAGCTTTTGGAGCATCTCCTCGTGCCGGCATTGCACTTTTAAAATGCGCAAAAGTAAATGCACTCTTTAACGCACGAAGCTTTGTTTTACCAGAAGACGTTCAGGCTGTTGCAAAACCTGTGTTAAGACACAGACTTGTCTTAAACTATGAAGCTGCAGCAGACTCTGTAACGCAAGATTCCCTTATCGAAAAAATCATAGAACTTTTACCAACACCTTAAAAAAAATGCAGAAACAAAATTCTCTTGCAAAGCGAGCATATCTCTTACACTTAAACTCTCTTACTATAGCAAATGGTATGAAAAGCGGTTCTTTTAAATCACTTTATAAGGGACAAGGAATAGACTTTTCCGGAGTACGAGACTACCTAAGCGGAGATGACGTAAGAACTATAGACTGGAATGTTACCTCCAGAATGGCAAAACCTTACGTAAAAGTTTTTGAAGAAGACAAAGAATTAGACGTATTTATTATTTTGGACAAGTCACTTTCCATGGAAACCGGTTCCATAAGAACCCGCATGGATTGCGCAGTAGAGTGTGCTTCCCTTTTATCAATGGCAGCATCCATTATCTCAAGTCCGACAGGGGCTGTCTTATTCAGTAGCGAAATAGAATTTTCCTGTACACCGGCAACAGGAAAAAAGCACCTGTATTCATTGCTTTCCAGATACGAAAAACAGCTCAATACAAAACAAAAAGGCTCTGCTTTAGACTCCGCATTAATTGTAGCAGAAAAGCTTTTAAGAAAAAGAAGCCTTGTAATTATCATTTCTGACTTTAGAAGCAAAGGCTGGGAAAGACCTTTTGCCTCCTTATGCCATAAAAATGACGTAATAGCACTGCGCATAACAGACTCCTCAGACACAATACTTCCCGTTCTGGGTTCTGTTACCTTTACAGACCCGGAAACCTCTTTTAGCGAGTCGCTTCCAACGCACTCAAAAAAATTTGCCCGTGCATGGAGGGAATACAACGAACAAAAAACAGATGCCTGGACTCACGAGTGTTTAAGGAGGGGAGCTTTTCCTTTTACACTAAACACCGCAAGTGATGCTGCAACGGAACTTTGCAAACTCTTTTACAAAAGAGGTGCTTCATGAGAAGACTTTTATCTAAGCTTTTTGTACTTCTTTATCTTCTACCTCTTTTTGATTCATCTTCTTTACTCCTCCCATAACTATTACAAATATTTAGTAAATTATGAACATTAACATCAAATAGATGAGAAAGATAAAAGAAAAGTGTTCCATCCATCTGAATCCCGTTCTGTTCTTCTAATTCACTAACCAAACTATCAAAATCAATCTTACAAGCACTTTCTAAAAAATTTTGTACAAATACATTATCTTCTAT
>CALGGP010000360.1 GCA_937915885.1 uncultured Selenomonadales bacterium
GGTGCCGCCGTTGCCGCCGTAGGAGAAAACGCCGTTGGCGCCGGTGGCAGTGGCGTTGACGGTGCCACCGGCGATCGTCGTCGAGCCGCCGCCCTTCGCCATGATGCCGGAGTTAATTCCGTAGAAATTGCAATTGTCGCCGCCGTCGGAGTCGCCGCTCTTGGTGACGGTCGGATTGGTGATCACGACGTCGGCGTCGGTGTTGATGAGCAGCGCGTTTTGATCGGCAGTCGACGATGTATAGGTCTGATCGGATTGAGTATCGGCGGAAGTGATCTCGGTTGCGCCCGACCACGACACATCGGACGAAGAGGACGAGCCGCCGCCCGAATCTCCGCCGTCGGGAGGAGTGCCGCCGCCTTCACCGCCGTCGCCCGAGGGAGGATCACCGCTCGGAGGATCGCCGCTCGGCGCATCGGGGAACAACTGAAGATCGAAAATGAATCTGTCCATGCTCAAAAACTCCTTTAAAACATTGGTTATCGACGGATAAATTTAATACCAAAACGCCGCCGTTGTCAAACAACAGCAAAAAAAATAAGGGGCTCCGCGCGGGAGTCCCTCTTTAGTTTCGAGCGTTGACGATCGGCAGTCCATTGCGTGCCGCCGACATCGAAGGTGACGTTCCGTTGACGGTGAGCGAGCCGCCGCCGTTGTCAATCGAGAGCAAAAAATAAGGGGCTCCGCGCGGGAGTCCCTTTTGAGTTTCGATCGTTGACGAGCGGCATGAGCGCCGCCGACATCGAAGGTGACGTTCCGTTGACGGTGAGCGAGCCGCCGCCATTGTCAATCGAGAGCAAAAAATAAGGGGCTCCGCGCGGAGTGTCTTTTTAGTTTCGAGTTGGGAGCGTTGACGAGCGGCAGTCCATTGGTGCCGCCGACATCGAAGGCGACGTTCCGTTGACGGTGAGCGAGCCGCCGCCGTTGTCAATCGACAATAAAAAAATAAGGGTCTCCGCGCGGAGTGCCTTTTTAGTTTCGAGTTGGGAGCGTTGACGAGCGGCAGTCCACGGGTGCCGCCGACATCGAAGGTGACGTTCCGTTGACGGTGAGCGAGCCGCCGCGTTGTCAGTCGAAAGAAAAAAAATAAGGGGCTCCGCGCGGGAGTCCCTTTTTAGTTTCGAGCGTTGATCCGACCTTTCGATCGGCTCTTCGCTCAACCGTTCGTTATATTATCCGATTGGAATTACTTCCGATCGAATTTCTTGCCTTGACGATCGGCAGTCCACTGCGTGCCGCCGACATCGAAGGTGACGTTGGCAGTACCGTTGATGGTGAGCGAGCCGCCGTCCTGCATCGAGACAGTGACTTTGTCTTCGCCAACCTCGGTGTAACGGAAGTCGATGTCCGCAATGCTGATGCCAAGGAGTTTGACAACGTCGCCGTCCTTCGCACCGTTGATGACATCGTCGCCGTTGCCCGCCGCGTACACGAACTCGTTGGAGCCGTTGCCGCCGAAGAGCGTATCATCGCCGGAATCGCCGCCCCACAGCGAGCTGTTGCCTTCGCCGCCGTAGATGACGTTGTCGTTGTCGTTGCCGATCAACTGAGCGTCGCCTGCATAGCCGCGAGCGTCGAGCACAACGTGATCTTCGCTGTCGAGCTTGACGGTGACGGACGCGTCGGTGCTGTCGACTTTGACGGTCGAATTATCGGCGAACACATCAGTGTTCTCGATGGCGTTGAGCGCCGCAAGGTCTCGCGTCGTGCCGCCCAAGAAGTTGTTGGTGGTCATGCCGTTCTTGAGCACGAGGAGGCCGTTGACGAATCGCGCGGTGGCGTTGGCAAGGGCATTTTGCGCCATGCGGATGAAGTTGACGAGCGGATCGTAGCCGGTGATATTGTTGGTCGCCTTACGATCCGGCGTCGAAGTCAGGTCGATGGTCGCGCCGCGATCGCCGCCCTTATTCTTGAGCTTGATCGAGTCGGTGCCGCCGCTGTTGGCAACCGCGTCGCCGTCGCCCGCGATGACAGCGTCATTGCCTGCGCCGGTGGTGATGCCGGTCGGACCGTCCTTCAAGCCGGTGTTGTTGCCGACGTAGAGTTTCGGAGTTCTCGAGCCTCTGCCGTCGATCTCGCCGCCTGCGCTGTAGGAGCTTGCAACACGCGTCGTTCTGCCGTAGCGGTCGGTGATGTTGTGCTCTTGGTTACCGACATTGCCTGCGTTTCTGTTGGTGACGACAGGATTCTCGGCGCCTTCGACCTTGAACGAGCCGTTGCCGAAGGAGATCTCGCCGTCATCGATTGCATCATAGACGTTATCGACATTGACTGCGATAGCCGCGCCGGTGTCGGGATCGTAGCCGGTGATGTTGGCGCCGTTATCGGCATGAACCACATCAGCGCCGCCTGCGGACAGATCGATCTCTTCGTTCTCGCCGCCGGACGCGTAGATGTTATCGGCGCCTGCGCCGCCGGTCATCTTAACTGTGGCGTCTTTGGACTTGTTGATGAGGGTATCGCCGCCGTCGCCGGCCTTGATTTCCTTATTACCGGTTGCGTTCTCATCGACGACCGCCATGGAGCCGCCCTTGTTGGAGAGCTGGACATCCTGGTTGCCGCTTCCGAGGTCGACCTTGACAGCCGCATCGGTGCCGGAGAGGTCGACAACAGTCGTGGCAGCGGTGCCGGTGTCGGAATCGACTTCGGTATCGTCCTCGACGGTGATTGCCGCGCCGTCGGTGATGTTGGAGGTATCGACGGTCTTGGTGACGGAGCCGTCCTCATTGACCTCGGTCTTGGTCTCGGTAGTTACGTCGGTGAACTTCTCAGCGGCCTCATTGATGACATCGTCAGCAGTCTTGTTGGGAACGAGCGAGGTTGTATCTTCGCCCGGCGTGCTCGAGGACGTATCATCGCTCGGTGCGCTCGAGGACGTATCGTCAGGCGGCGAGGTGGTGTCGCTGTCGCTGTCCGCATCAGCGTCTGCATCAGCGTCTGCATCAGCATCAGCATCAGCGTCTGCATCAGCGTCTGCATCAGCATCAGCATCAGCGTCTGCATCAGCGTCTGCATCAGCATCAGCATCAGCGTCTGCATCAGCGTCTGCATCAGCATCAGCATCAGCGTCTGCATCAGCGTCTGCATCAGCATCAGCATCAGCGTCTGCATCAG
>CALGGP010000361.1 GCA_937915885.1 uncultured Selenomonadales bacterium
CGCGTCGGCGGCGCCCGCTACATCAAACATAGACAGCGCTAAACCGTCTCGCCGCATCGTCGGCGCCCGCTCCCTTCCTCGAACACCGACAGCGCTAAACCGTCCCCCGCGTCGGCGGCGCCCGCTACATCAAACATAGACAGCGCTAAACCGTCTCGCCGCATCGTCGGCGCCCGCTCCCTTCCTCGAACACCGACAGCGCTAAACCGTCCCCCGCGTCGGCGGCGCCCGCTACATCAAACATAGACAGCGCTAAACCGTCTCGCCGCGTCGACGGCGCCCGCCCCCTACATCGAACATCGACAGCGCTCGACATTCAAAAAGCGCCGCACACCGCACGGAAGGGTGGGCTTGTAAAGCAGCGATGCTGCCGGTGGGCGGCGCGCAAAAGGATAAAAATTATGCATGAGATGTCGGTTGCCGAGGGCATTTTGAAGATCGCCTTCGACGTGATGAATAAAAATAATTGCTCAACGATCCGATCGATCGGATTGAAGGTCGGCGAGATGTCCGGCGTCGAGCTCGAATCGCTCACGATGGCGTTCACCGTCCTCACGCGCGGCACGCCCGCCGACGGCGCTCAACTCAAAATCAATCGCGTCCCGATCACCGCCGTCTGCAATCAATGCCATAAAACTTTTCGCGTCGACCGATATAATTTTTTCTGCCCCGAGTGCGACGGCGTGTTGATCCTGCAAAGCGGGCGCGAGTTGCTCGTCGAGTTCGTCGATGTCGATTGAGCGTTTTGCTTGACAATCAAAATCGATCGGCGTATCATACAATCGTTCATTTTGAATCGGATCGGGTGTCGCAAGACTCAATAAGGAATTCGGTTAAAAGCCGAAGCGGTCCCGCCACCGTAACGGGGAGCGAATCTGCAATTATGTCACTGGGTCGCGAGACTTGGGAAGGCGCAGAGGAACGATGATCCGGAGCCGGGAGAATTGCCCGATCGGCAGTCGCCGTTTGACCTGCGAGTGATGGGGAGGAGACTATTTTGATCGCTGATCGATAGTTTCATTTGCCTCCGCAGGGGGCATTTTCAATTTGCACGCTCATACATTCCAATTTGCATCGATCGCGATCGGTGCTTTTTTTCTGCCTTGTGCATTGAAAGGGTGTCTGCTATAATGCACAAAAACATTCGGGCGGTGAGTTTTTTGATCAAAATAATATTCTCCGACATGGACGGCACGCTTCTCGACAGCCGCAGTCAACTGCCCGTCGGCTTCGACGAGATGATGTCCGAGCTCAAGAGGCGCGGCGTGATCTTTGCGCCGGCGAGCGGTCGACAGTATCAATCGCTGTTGAGATCGTTCGGCGGCTACAAAGACGATTTTTTATTTGTCGCCGAAAACGGGACGCTGGCGATGCGTCACGACGAAGAAATATTTTCGAGGGCGATGCGCCGCGCGGAGGCGGATCGAGTGATCGAGTTCGGGTTGAGCCTCAAAAATATTTTCATCGTGTTTTGCGGCAAGAAGAGCTCGTATTATCTCGAGTCGCAATTTACGCCCGAGGGATTTGCCGAATTTGAAAAGTATTTTACGAAGAACATAGCGGTCGAGAGTTTTTCGGATGTCGACGACGAGCCGCTGAAAATTTCCATGTTCGATGTGACGAAGCGCGCCGCCGAAAATATTTATCCGTATCTCCGCGCGGAGTTTGAGGGACCGCTGCAGGTCGACTTGAGCAGCGATCAATGGGTGGACGTTATGAGCGCGGGGATCAATAAGGGCGTGGCGATTCGGAACGTGCAACGGATTTTGAATGTGGCGCCCGAGGAGTGTGCGGCGTTCGGCGATTATTTGAATGATTACGAGATGATGAAGGCGGTCGGCTACGGATTTGCGATGGCGAATGCGCATCCCGATCTGAAGGCGGTCGCCCGATGTACGACGTTGAGCAACGACGAGGCGGGAGTGCTGGTCGGAATTCGGAAATTGATCGCCGAGGGGCTGTTGTGATGATCACGGCGATATTCCCTGCCGCCGGTCAAAGCCGTCGTATGGGCTCGAGCGTCAACAAAAATTTTTTATCCGTGGGCGATACTCCGATCCTGTTGATGACGATCCGAGCGTTTTTGGGCTCGATCGACAATCTGATCGTGGTCGCCGCCGCCGATGAGATATCTTTGATCGAAAAAATGATCGTCGGCATCGAAAAGCCATATCGGATCGTGGCGGGCGGGAGTGAGCGGCAATATTCGATCGCCAACGCATTAAAAATTTTGCCGCCGTCGACGGAGATCGTCTTGGTGCATGACGCGGCGCGACCGTTGGTATCGCTCGAAACGATCAAAAATGTGATCGACTCCGCGCGGAAATTCGGAGGAGCAATCGCCGCCGTCCCGTCGAAGAACACGATCAAGGTGATTGACGCCGACGGATTTGTCGAAAGCACGCCGTCAAGAGCGTCGTTGGTCGAAGTGCAGACGCCGCAGGGATTTCGACGGGAAATTTTATTAGAGGCGTATGCGCGGGCGGAGCGGGACGGATTTTTGGGCACGGACGACGCGTCGCTGGTCGAACGGCTGGGCGTGCGGGTAAAGGTCGTGACGAGCGACTATCGAAACATCAAAATCACGACGCCGGAGGATTTACAGATTGCAGAGGCACTGCTCGGGGGGCGCGGCAAATGATTCGGATTGGCAACGGCTATGATGTGCCTCGCTCGGTCGAAGTGCGGCTGATTCTTGTTGGGAGTGTCGAAAGCACGGCTCGGAGGGTGCGGCAAATGATTCGTATTGGCAACGACTGTGATGTGCCTCGCTCGATCGGAGGGCGGCTGATTCTTTTTGGCAGCGTCGAAGGCACGGCTCGGGGGGCGGATTGAATGATTCGGATTGGCAACGGCTATGACGTTCATCGATTGGTCGAGGGGCGGCGCCTGATTCTCGGCGGCGTTTCGATTGATTATCCGCGCGGATTGCTCGGGCATTCGGACGCCGACGTTTTGTTGCACGCGATCATCGACGCGATGTTGGGAGCGGCGGCGCTGGGCGATATCGGCAAAATTTTTCCCGACAGCGATCCGACGATCAAAGACATCGACAGCGGCGTGATGCTTCAACGCGTCAATCGATTGCTGCTCGAAAAAAATTATGCCGTCGTCAACGTCGATTCGATTGTCGTTGCTCAAAAACCGAAATTGGCTCCGCACATTCAATCGATGCGTCGTCGGATCGCTGAACTGCTCGAGCTCGACGTCGATCGTATCAGCGTCAAGGCGAAGACCGAAGAGGGGCTCGGCTTCACGGGCGCGGGCGAAGGGATTGCGGCGCATGCGGTGGTGCTGATCGAGGGGGGCGGTCGATGAAGTTGTTTTCGCGATTGCGGAAAGATATTCGAGTGATATTCGAGCGCGATCCCGCGGCGAAAAGCACGTTGGAGGTTTTGTTGTGCTACTCGGGCTTGCACGCGATCTGGCTGCATCGGATATCGCACGCGCTGTTCACGCGAGGCTGGATCGTCTCCGCGCGGATGGTGTCAAACTTGGGACGATTTTTGACGGGGATCGAGATTCACCCGGGCGCTACGATCGGCGACGGATTGTTTATCGATCACGGGACGGGGATCGTGATCGGCGAGACGGCGGAGATCGGCAAGAACGTTACGCTGTATCAGGGTGTGACGCTTGGCGGGACGGGCAAGGAAAAAGGCAAGCGCCATCCGACGATCGGCAACAATGTCGTGGTGGCAAGCGGCGCAAAAGTTTTGGGCTCGTTTAAAGTCGGAGATCACGCAAAGATCGGCGCGGGCTCTGTCGTATTAAAGGAAGTGCCGCCGTATGCAACGGTCGTCGGAATCCCGGGGCGGATCGTGGTGTTGCATGGCAAGCGTGTGCACAACGAAGAAGAGGCGCGCAAAGTTTTGCAGGACATCTGCGAGGAGCGCGGCTATGACATCAACAATCCGGAGACGCGTCGGGAGCTGAAAGAGGAGCTCGACGTGGATTTGGATCATGACATATTGCCCGATCCGGAGCGCGAGATGCTGGAGATCATGTCGCGGCAAGTACAACGGTTGGAAGAACGTGTTCGGGATTTGGAAAAACAATTGGAGTCGGCGAAGGCGGCGATCTCTGCGGAGTCGATGCGCACGTCGAAACTTGAGGGTAAGGTTGAAAAAAAAGTGTCGCTCAAAAAATAATTTCGCCTGCCCTCTAAAGGTTCCAATTTTATAACAAACGGAGTGACGGAAAAAAATTTTTTCATCCCGCCCACCCG
>CALGGP010000362.1 GCA_937915885.1 uncultured Selenomonadales bacterium
CCGCGCGGCGTATTGCATCAAAACCGAAACGATCGAGAGATCGCTGCCGTTGTTCAAAAAACTTGCCGACGAGTACCGATTGAAGGATAAATTTAAAGGCAACGTCGGCGAGCGCGAACATAAAAAAGAGAGAACCAATCGAAGAGTCAACTACCCCACACCTAAAGGCGAGGGCTTGCAGTTAGCCTAAGCCACCGCGTTCGGCCGGTACTCATAAAATATCAAGCGCCTTTCATCCACAATAAAGTCGGGGGCTTCTCGGCGCGTTGAGGTGATCAATCGATGAAAAAAATTTTTGCGCTGATGCTGATTGTGTTGTGCGGGCTGATGATCGGGTGCGGGGGCGGCAAGGGCACCGACGGCAAATTTCGGATCGTCACATCGTTTTATCCGATTTACATCGACGCGCTCAACCTTGCGGGCGGCATCGACGATGTTGAAGTCGTCAATCTCACCAAGCCGACGGTCGGTTGCCTGCACGATTATCAGCTCACCACCGAGGACATGAAGACGCTCGAGACCGCCGATATTTTGATCGTCAACGGCTTCGGCATGGAAAGTTTTCTCGACAAAGTCACCGCCGCGCAACCGTCGCTCAAAATTATTGATCTGTCGAAGGCGGAGGATATCAGCCCGATTGTCGAGAACGGCGTCGTCAATCCGCACGTGTGGTTGAGCGTGACGTATGACAAGCGTCAAGTGGTGGAGCTGTCGAATCGATTGTCGGAACTCGACAAGGATCACGCGCTCAACTACAGGAAAAATGCGTTGAGTTATGTGACGCGGCTCGATGCGCTCCGAGAGGAGATGCATAACGCGTTGGATTTTCTTCCGAACAAGGACATCGTGACGTTCCATGAGGCGTTCCCGTATTTCGCGAAAGAATTTGATCTCAACGTGATAGCGGTGATCGAGCGGGAGCCCGGGATTGAGCCGACGCCGAAGGAATTGCAGGAGACGATCGAAAAACTGAACGCGGTCGAGACGAAAGTGATATTTACGGAGCCGCAGTATTCGGCGAAGGCGGCGGAGACGCTTGCGCGCGAGACAGGAGCGAAAATTTATGTGCTCGATCCGATAGTGAGCGGCGAAGACGATCCCGATGCTTATATCAACGCCATGACGCAGAACATGAAAACTCTGCAGACGGCGCTGAAATAATTTTATGGGGCGCTGCCGACGCTCCCACCCCCCAACGGCAGCGCCCAACCGAGTCCGGCATGCCCACCCGCGTCGGCAGTGCCCACCCCGTGTTGGCGGCGCCCGACCGCCGTCGAAGACGCCCAACCTTTGTCGAAGGAAACGACGCCCCGCGTTGTCGGCGCTCGATCGTCGGCGGAGGAAATGACGCCCGCGTTGTCGGCGCTCGCCTTTGTCGAAAGCGCCGTCCAACGCCAGGGTGGGCGGGTG
>CALGGP010000363.1 GCA_937915885.1 uncultured Selenomonadales bacterium
GGGCGGGCGGTTGAGGACGGTGCCTGCCAGCGTCGACGGCGCTCGCCACGCTCGACGGAAGACGGCATGCTCGCCCCGCGTCGTCGGCGCCCGCCAGTTTTTGAAAAAAATTTTTTCATGGGTGAGTGGGCGGGAGAAAAAGTTTTTGGGGGCGAAAATATGAAGGCAGCGGTAGCGATGAGCGGCGGCGTTGACAGTTCTTTGACGGCGGCTCTTTTACTCGAGCGCGGCTTTGATGTGATCGGCTTGACGATGCAGTTGACTGCCGACGACGATGATCTGTTTGCATCCGACCGTCGATGCTGTTCGCTCAACGAAGCCTCCGATGCTCGGCGCGTTGCAGATTTCCTCGGCATCTCTCATTATGTTATCGATCTTCGCGCGGATTTTTATAACTATGTTGTAAAATATTTTGTCAAGGAATATATCTATGGTAAAACTCCCAATCCCTGTGTCGAGTGCAATAAATTTATAAAGTTCGGCGCGCTGTTCGATTATGCCATGGAGCTCGGCGCCGATTATTTTGCGACGGGGCATTACGCTCGAGTTGAGCGCGTCGGCGATCGATATCAACTGTTGAAGGGCGTCGATACTCGAAAGGATCAATCCTATGTGCTCTACAATCTCCGCGCGGAGCAATTGCCGAAAATAATTCTGCCGCTCGGCGCTCAGTCAAAGGACGAGACTCGTCGGCTCGCCGAAAAATTTAATTTGCCCGTCGCTCATAAGCCCGACAGTCAGGAAATTTGCTTCGTGCCCAATGACGACTATAAAAATTTTTTGCGATCCAATGCACCGTCGGCGCCCGCGCTTGAGCATGGATACATCGTCGATCGCGATCGGAAAATTCTCGGTCGACACGAAGGCGCCGCCTTTTATACAATCGGGCAACGCAAGGGATTGGGGATCGCCGCGCCCGAGCCGCTTTATGTGGTCGGTACCGATGTTGAGCGCCGTCAAGTGATCGTCGGACATTCGAGCGATTTGTTTTCGACGACGCTCACCGTTCGCGACGCTCATTGGATTTATCCCGTCGAGTTGCCGCTCCGCGCGGAGGCGAAAATTCGTTACAGCCCGCGTGTCGCGCCCTGCACCGTCCGCTCGATCGACAATCGGATCGCCGTAGAATTTGACGAGCCTCAACGCGCCATCACCGGCGGGCAATCGATCGTCTTCTACGATGATAAAATTGTGCTCGGAGGCGGAAAAATTACTGTTGACGCCTTCACAACCAACGGTTAAACTGAACGCATAAATCGTTCGGGAGGGATTCGATATGCCGTTAATTCGTCAGCCGCAAGGTCAATTGAAAAATTGCAAGTCGTGCGGGAAGGTGTTCGTGTCGATGCGAGGCGAAACGTTCTGTCGGGATTGTCTGATTGAGGAGGAGGAGCGGCGCAAAAATATTACCGAGTACATTCGCGAGCACCCGGGCGTGCCGATGACGGACGTGATCAACGACATCAAAAAGGCGGGGAATCTGCACAGCGCGCACGAAGTCGAGGAGTATATGTTTCGCGAGGGGCTGATTGAGGGGGCGCCGCGACAGAATGTGTGCATGGCGTGCGGAGCGCCGATCGCGGACGGTCTGACGTATTGCAAGACGTGTTTCAAGGCGTGGATGCGGACGGTGCAAAGTCACGCGGAAACTCCGCCGGCGTATATGATGTCGCACGCGCCCCGCGATCCGGATCGGGCGGCGGCGATCGATGTGGCGGCGTTGAGTCGGCAGGCGATGTACGGCGGCGACAGAGTAAATCAGCCGTACGGTCCGAGCGGGCAAAAAAATGCGTCGGACGATCGACACAAGATCAGAGCCTACATGGGGATCATCGAGCCGCGACGCAGTACCAAGCGCGAAAAATAAATTTGGAGGCGATTTTTTTGATTGAAAAGGGAATAATTTTAGCGGGCGGCGCGGGGACGCGTCTTTACCCGTTGACGGAGGTCGTGTCGAAACAATTGATGCCGGTGTTCGACAAGCCGATGATTTATTATCCGTTGTCGGCGCTGATGTTGGCGGGCATTCGCGACATACTGATCATCACGACGCCGCAGGATCAAAAATTGTTCCGCGCGCTGTTGAGCGACGGCTCGCAATTGGGGCTGTCGATCAGCTACGAAGTTCAGCCGAAGCCCGAGGGTTTGGCGCAAGCGTTTTTGATCGGCGAAAAATTTATTGACGGCAAGGGCTGTGCACTGGTGCTGGGCGATAATATTTTCTACGGCTCGGACTTTGCAAAGCTCGTCCAACGTGCGGCATCGATTGACGACGGGGCGACGGTGTTTGCGTACTACGTCAACGACCCGCAATCGTATGGAGTGGTGGAGTTCGATCGGGCGACGGGCAAAGCGATCAGTCTCGAGGAGAAGCCGAAGGAGCCGAAGTCGAATTACGCGGTGACGGGGCTGTATTTTTATGATAAAGACATCGTCGACGTGGCGAAATCGATCAAACCGTCGGCGCGCGGCGAGCTGGAGATCACCGACGTGAATAAAGTTTATCTCGAGCGCGGGAAGTTGCGCGTTGAGAAAATGCGTCGGGGCTATGCGTGGCTCGACACCGGCACGCATGAATCGTTGTTGCAGGCGGGCGCGTTCGTGCACACGATCCAGACGCGGCAGGGGCTCAAAATTTCGTGCATCGAGGAGATAGCGTTCCGAATGAATTACATCGACGCGGAGCAACTGATGAAGTTGGCGGAGCCGCTGTCGAAGAACGAATACGGTCAATATCTGCAACGCCTTGCGCGGCGCGGAAAATAATTTTTATATGGGCGCCGCCGCCGCTCCCGCCCCCGAGCGCGGCGCCCAACAGAGGAAGAGGTTCCCACCCGCGTCGGCGGCGCCCCGAGCCTTTTCAGAGCCTTAAAACATTTT
>CALGGP010000364.1 GCA_937915885.1 uncultured Selenomonadales bacterium
CGGGTGGGCGGGATAAAAAATTTAACATGGCGAGCCGGACGGTCTGTCAAAATATCGGGCGATCATCTTCACCGCGCAATATTCCCCGCACATAGAGCACGCCTCCTCATCGGACGCATTCCGCGCGGAACGTTTTTTTCGAGCCAACTCGGGATCGATCGCCAGCCTCATTTGCTCCTCCCAATCGAGAATTTTTCGAGCGCGCGCCATTTTCAAATCCCACTCCCGCGCTCCGCCGACGCCTTTGACGATGTCCGCCGCATGCGCCGCAATCCGACTGACGATCACTCCGTCGTGCACGTCTTGAATCGTCGGAAGCGCAAGATGCTCCGCCGGCGTCACGTAGCATAAAAAATCCGCGCCGTTGATCGCCGCCATCGTTCCTCCGATCGCCGCCGTGATGTGATCGTAGCCCGGCGCCACGTCGGTGACGAGCGGTCCGAGCACATAGAACGGCGCGTTCCGACATAATTTTTTTTCGAGTTTCATGTTCGCCGCGATCTGATCGAACGGCACATGCCCCGGTCCTTCGACCATCACCTGAACGCCGCGCGCCCACGCCCGATCGACCAATTCTCCCAACGTGATCAGCTCCGTCAATTGCGCGCGATCCGTCGCGTCGGCGATGCACCCGGGTCTCATGCCGTCGCCGAGCGAGATCGTCACATCGTACTTTTCGCAGATGTCGAGCAAATCATCATAGCGCTCGAGCAGAGGATTTTCCTTTTCGTTGTGCAAAATCCACGCCGCCATAAACGAGCCGCCGCGACTGACGATATCCATCTCGCGATGTTGAGTCCGCATGCGCTCGATCGCTTGACGCGTCACTCCGCAATGCAACGTCATAAAATCCGCGCCGTCGATCGCTTGACTTTCAATTGCATGAAGGAGATCATCCTCCGTCATCGACACGATTGCGCCGTGATTTTTGATCGCCTCGACCGTCGCCTGATAGATCGGAACCGTGCCGACCATGACAGTCGAGCGCTCGATAATTTTTCGGCGCGATTGATCGATATTATTGCCCGTCGACAAATCCATCACCGAATCGGCGCCGCATTTGATCGCCTCGTCGAGTTTTTCGAGCTCGGGCGCGATATCGGGGAAGGTGCTCGACGTGCCGATGTTGGCGTTGACTTTCGTGCGGAGCCCTTCGCCCACTCCGCGCGGATTTTTGAGCGACGTGTGATTGATGTTGGCGCAAATTACGATCGAGCCGTCGGCGACGCGTTGTCGAATCGTCTCGACGGGAATATTTTCTTCGGCGGCGACGAACTTCATCCGGTCGGTGACGCGTCCGGCGCGCGCCGCCTGCATTTGTGTCGACATAGTTATCACTCCAAATATTGATTAATGGCGTGCAACATTATATAATCACGGCGGATAAAATCAAGGGAGGAATATGATGCGGAAGAAATTGCTCGCCGGTCTCGGCGCCGCGATAATTTTTTTGACGGGCGGGAGCGCGGACGCCGCCGACAATCGGGCGTGGGATTTGGACGCGATGATCAATCCGGCGTTGCGCGATGATTTTTCAAAGATGCAACCGCACGATTACACGAATGTTGAAGAACGTCGTCGCGCGCTGACGATTGATCCGAGCGCGTTGCCGACGGATTCTCGAGTGACGGTCGAGGACGTGACGATCATCAAGGGCGGCGTGCCCGATCTCCGAGTGAGGATATATCGACCGACGACGAAGCAGAAAGAATATCCCGCGATCCTGTGGACGCACGGCGGCGGACATATTTTCGGGTCGCCCGAGCTTTACGAGGGGCTGTTGCTGAAAATGGCGCGGGAGTTGGATTGCATCATCGTCGCGCCGGATTATCGGTTGGCGCCGGAGAATCCTTATCCCGCCGATCTCGACGACTGTTATGCGGCGCTTAAGTGGATGACGAGCCATCGCAAGAGCCGTCTGCCGATCGATAAGGATCGTGTGGCGGTGGTGGGCGACAGCGCGGGCGGCGGGTTGGCGGTGGCGGTGGCGATGAAGGCGCGCGACGAAAAAGGTCCGTCGATCTGTTTTGACATGCCGCTTTATCCTCAACTCGATTACACGGACGAGACGGAGTCGAGCTATCAGATTTTGGATCATCGAGTGTGGAATCGGGACGCGAATGAATTTGCCTGGCGGGCGTATTTGGGCGACAATCGCTCGAAAGTGGAGGCGTATGCGTCGCCGGCTCATGCGAAGGACTTGTCGGGCATGCCTCCGACGTACATAATGATCGGGACGCTTGACATGTTTCGAGACGAGGCGATTGATTATGCGCAGCGATTGATGACGGCGGGTGTGCCGGTCGAATTGCATGTGATCCCGGGCATGACGCACGCCTTCAACACGGTTGTCCCCGACAATCCGCTCAGCATCGAAGTCACCGATGAATTTATCGGCGCGCTCCGCACGGCATTCAATCAGTAAACGATTGTTAAATCCGCTTTGTTGAAGCATGCTCCACTGAACTCATTTCCCGACGCCCAAATTTGATGGGTCTTGTTATCAACTTTTCTATGACCCGCATTTGTATTGGTGAGCAAAAGGATTGCTCCCTCGGGCGGCACACATTTTCGATTGTTTTCGTCCACCGGCCAATAATTACTCCGTTGATGATACTCAACGAGGAATTTACCGCCTCTAGCCGCCTGCAAAAGGTCTCGTTCCTCCCAATAAGGTCTGGTGACAAAATTTTTAACGTTGATATAAAATTGCGCGCCGTCAGATTGGCTTTTGACGAGAAGATATCCTTCAAAATTAGAATATCTTGCAGGTTTCAAAAAAGTGCTGATGACGATAACCGGCGTCTTGTGCTCGATGCGAGTTTCCGATTCAACCCAAAGTTGGTTGTCGCGCTCGTAGGTCTTAATATACCATGGCGGAGTGCAATCTCTGTATAATTCACTGGTCTGATCGTGATATATTCCGACGAATCCCTTCGCCCCGATATAGTCTATATTTGCATAGGAGTCGTCTCCTCGACCTCTAAGTGTGCTTGTTGACACGGGCGGCAGCGCGGGCTTTGACGTGGTTGCGGGCGGCGGATTGTTGACGGGCTTTGAATCGGTTGCAGGCTCAGAATACTTCGGTTCTTCCTTTTGCTCGACGGCAACGGGCGCCGGCTGTTTGGGCGCGGGTTCCTTTTTGTTGGTCGGCAAGAATATCAAAAAAAGCAGTAGGATCAATATCGCGCGCCAAAAATTGGATGGGTTGGAGTTCAAATTTTTTTTCGGCGGCGTCCGATCGGGCTCGTAATAAATTTTGTTGTCGACCAAATCATTTTGAATCTCGTCGAAAAACGCATTCAACTGTTGCGCGCCGTTTTGACGTATTTCGGCGTTACGATACGGCGACAGCGCTTTGATTGCAAACACCGAATCGCCCGTCGGGAAATACATTTTGCCCTCGTGCCAAATGACGGCGGCAAGATAAGGATCATAATTGCGCGCATAGCGAACCGCCTCGATGACTTTGTCGACGGACATATCGTAATATCTTGCGACCACCTCTTGTGGAAGCATCACTCTGCCGTTGACGATGACAAAATCTTCGTCGCTGATCGTTTTCGTTCGGGTCGTGGTGAACAGCGAAGTCACTTCCGGCGGCATCTCATAACGCTCACTCATCTCAAAACACTCCCTTCAACGACTCGATCAAAAAATTTTTTTAAAGCTGTGATTGAATGTATAAGATTGCAACGGTCGTCGGCGCGATCGCTCTGATTTTGAGCGTCCCGCTGTCGATGAATTTGCCTCCGTCGATCGCGATCGAGAACGGACCGATCGAAAATTTTCAAGTCGTATTACTGCTGTGCGCGAGCGTAAATTCCTTGCGATTGATGCTCGACTCGTATGATCACGGTTTGAAATCGTTCCACGTGTTTTGCGCTCTGGGCTTCGTGCTGCTGACGATGCGCGAGCTGAGTTGGGGGCGCGTATTCTATCAAATCGCAATCGACGACACCGAGCCGATCTTCGTGCCGATGTCGGACTACGCGTGGCGCATCGAAGCGTACACATTTATCGTCGTCGTCTCACTGATGATGTTGTTCCTGCTGATAAAACACGTGCCGATCCGCCGACTGGTGAGCGCGCCGCTGCCGATCGCGCTGTTCGCAATCGTTTTCGTCGGCGTCATCCTCCAATACTGCGGCGAGCACGGATTTTTGATCGGCAAAATCCACGGTCAAGTGCTCGAGGAAATCACCGAGACGATCATCTACGCCATGCAACCGATCCTGTGTTCGTACTATCATTCGACATTGAAATAAAAAATCCCCGTCGATGTTCGATCGGCAGGGAATTTTCTTATTTGTGTTCGTCGAGGATTGCAAGCAGCTCGTCATAATCGCGCTTGAGCTGATAATAATCCTCCGCGATTTTGAGCGCCGCCAGCACTCCCAACCGCGCCGTCGCCAACGTCCGAGCATTTTGCGCCATCGAGCGCATCGTCGAGTCCACCACCTTGGCAATGCGGCGCAAACCTTCTTCATCATCGGTGCGCAATCGGTAGATGTCACCGAAAATTTCTATCTGCACGCGTTGCGCACCGCCCGCATTTTTACTGTCGCGTTCAGCCAATCCGAATGCCTCCCTTAACTGCGGAGTTGAGCATCAAAATTTTTCTCGACGGCGCCGACAATCGCATTAAACGCGTCGTCGACTTCGGCATTGGTCAGCGTCCGATCGTTGGATTGGAACTTGAGCGTAAACGCCAAACTTTTTTTGCCGTCGGCAATATTTTTGCCCGAGTACACATCGAACAGCGTCACGCCGTCGAAATTTTTGCCGCCGTTCTTGACGATAATTTTTTCGACATCACCCGCCGCGATATCGGCGTCGACGAGAATCGCCAAGTCTCGAGTGATCGACGGATATTTGGGCAGCGGCTCGCAACGGAACGTCTTCGCCGCGTATTTCATGAGCGTTGCGACGTCCGCCTCGAACACGAATATTTTCTTCGACAGATCAAACGCCTCGGCGACCTTCGGGTGCAATTCTCCGATCGTGATCAGCACGTCGCGCCCCTTATTGAATGTGGCGGTCTTGCCGGGGTGCATCGCAAAATGTTCGCCGCGCTCGACGGTGTATTTTTTTATCGACAATCGATCGAAAAGTTCTTCGACAATGCCCTTGAGGTCGTAGAAGTCAATCTCGTCGGCGGCTTGGCTCCAACCTTTGGGCTCACGTCGACCGCCGAGCGCGCCCGCGAGTTTCAGCGTTTCGACGGGTTGTTCGGTGATCGGCAGCGCCTTCGGATAAAACACCGGCGCGACTTCAAACAGTCTCACGTCTTCGTTCTTTCGAGAGAAGTTCCGCGCGGAATTTTCGAGCACGCTTGACAGGAGCGTCGTGCGGATCAGCGGAAATTCGTCGTTGAGCGGATTTTTGATGGGCACGGCGCGACGGAGATCGCTGTCGACGGGGACGTTGAGTTTATCGAATGTGGCGGGGTTGGTGAAGACGAACGATAATTCTTCGTTGAGCCCGAGGCTCGAGAGAATATTTTTTATGTGGTCGACGAAATTTTGAGCGGGGCTCTGATGCCCTTGGACGGTGCGACCGTAGGGGAGCGTCGACTCGATACGATCGTAGCCGTAAATGCGCGCAACTTCCTCCGACAAATCCTCGACGATGCGAAGATCGCCGCGCTCCGACGGCACCTTGAATGTAAAAATTTTTTCGCCCTCGACGCGACCGACTTTGTTTAATATGTCGAGCACAGCCGCCGTCGACAGTTCGGTTCCGAGCCGATTGTTGATCTGCTCGACGGTAAATTCGATCGTCGCGTCGGATTTTTTCACGGGATAATTATCGACGATGCCCTTGACGACTTTGCACGCGCCCATGTCCTGCAACAGTTGAGCGGCGCGCTCGAGCGCAAGGATTGTTTTGTTGGCGTCGACGCCGCGCTCGAAACGCCCCGAGGCTTCCGAATGAAGTCCGACCGCGCGGCTCGTCCGACGGATTGACGCGGGATTGAAATTTGCCGCCTCGAGCACGACGGTTTTTGTGTCCGACGTGATCTCCGTCTCGAATCCGCCCATAACTCCCGCCAGACCTGCCGCCTTTTCGTCGTCGGCTATCACCAATTCGCCGCCCTTTGCAAGTCGGTTTGAATCGTCGAGCGTATGAAGTTGTTCGCCTTCGACCGCCCGTCGCGCCGTCAAAACATGTCCGACGACTTGATCGTAATCGTAAGCGTGCATCGGTTGACCGAGCTCGACCATCACAAAATTCGTCACGTCGACGACATTGTTGATCGATCTGATCCCCGCGCCTTCCAATCGTTTTTGCATCCACGTCGGCGACGGCGCGAGCTTTACATCAGTCAACACCCGCGCGGAGAATCTCGAGCACAACTCGGGCGCGTCGATGCCGATTTTAATCATGTCGGCGGCGTTTCGATTGTCGTCTTCGTTGACGGTGATCGTCGGCAGTTTGAAGGGCTTGCCGGTGACGATCGACACTTCGTTAAGCAATCCGAACACGCTGAAGCAATCGCCGCGATTGGCAGTCAACTCGAACTCGAAAATGACATCGTCGAGCCCGAGCACACCGGCGGCGGGAATGCCGATCGGAGTATCGTCGGGCAAAATGTAAATGCCTCTGACGGGATCGTCGACGTCGATATTCAACTCGTCGGCTGAACAGAGCATGCCGTTGGAAACGACGCCGCGCAATTTGCCCTTGGAAATTTTTTTGCCGCAAGGGAGATTGGCACCGACGAGCGCGACGGGCACGATTTGCCCCTGCTTGACGTTGGGGGCGCCGGTAACGATTTGAAGCAATTCGTTGGCGCCGACATTCATCATGCAGACGAGCATGTGATCGGAATCGGGATGGGGTTCGAGCTTTTCGATCCTGCCGGTGACGACCTTTTCAAGCCCTTCGTCCGCGCGGATAATATTTTCGACGGGAATGCCGACCATGGTCAAGCGCTCGGCGAGCTCCTCCGCGCTGATATCTATGTCAATGTAATCTTTGAGCCATTTAACAGAAACCTGCAATGATGTATCTCTCCTCGTAAAAATTTTTTTCCCGCCCGGCGGTGCTCCCTGCGGGGCTAAAAGGGCTGTCGCCCTAAAGCGCCGTCCACCGCCCCCACCCGCCCACC
>CALGGP010000365.1 GCA_937915885.1 uncultured Selenomonadales bacterium
TTTGCCGTCGCCGATGATGTTCAGCGTGCCGGTGCCGACATTGATCACCGCTTGATCATAATCGCTGTCCGAGGCGGAATCCGTGAGCGTGTTTTCGCCCTTGACGGTGAGATAATTGTCGCCCGCGCCGAATTTGATCAGGCTCGTTTTCTCGCTCGAGTCGATGACGAGGTCTTGAATCCAAAGGTCGATGCCGCTAACCGCCGACGCGTCGATCGACACATTAGACAGAGTGCCGTTGCCGATCAGTTTGACGTTGGTCGCGCCGCTGATGGTGACGGTGCCGCTGAATCCGTCGGCAAATTGATAGACGCCGTTTGCGCTGATGGTGGAGTTCGCAGAAGTGATCATAGTCGGCTCGACGGTGTTTGTCGCCGTGGGAGTGCCTTCGCCGAGCGCCAACTTATAGTGGTCGTCGCCCGCGAGCGTGACGGTCTGTTGGTTGAGAGAAGCGTTGCCGACGGTGACGGTCGTCCCGCTGATCGAGACGCCGTCGAGCCCCTTAATGCCGGTGAGCGTGATGATATTGTCGCCGCTCGTCTGCGACAGCTCGGACGCATCGAGCGAGCCGTCGGTGGTGGTGTAGATGGTATAGGTGGTCGCGTCGTTGACGGTTTCGGATTTAGCCACGCCGCCGTCGATGACGGTGTAGGTGGTCGTCGTTTCGCCCGACTTGACGGTGAAAGTTTCGCCGACGTCGAGATCGCCGAGCGTGACGGTGCCGTTCTGCGCGCGGGTGATCGTAATACCGTCGGTGATCGTGCCTGCGACGTAAGTATAGGCGCTGCTGCCGACAGTCAACGAGCCGGTGCCGCTGACGGTGACGGTGTGCTCATAGGGAGTGCTGATCGACATGGCGCCCGCCGTCAACGTGAGCGCGCCCGTCGATTGAGCCGCCGTTAATGTCGCGTCGGCAGTGACACTCACGGTGTAATCGGTATAGCCCGCCTCCGTATTGTCGAGCAAGCGGAAGGCGTTGTCGGTGGTCGACAGGCTGATCGTTGTGTCGGACGTCGCGCTCGACACGTCGTAGGTTGCGATCAGATTTTGAGCCGTTGTCTTGTCGATCGACTTCGGAGTGTAGAGCTGACTGCCGACGGTGAATTTCACTCCGCGCGGATCGGTACTCGAAATGCCGTCGCCGACAAGGACGGTGGCTTTTGAGATGTCGGTGACGGTGAGCGTGGCGCCGTCGGTCGAAGTGGGATCGCCGCTTGCCGCCGTCGCCCCGTTGACCGTCACAAGCGTGGCGTATTGATCTCCGCTGTAGGTGATCGAAGTCGAGCTCGCTTCGGTGTAGCCTGCGGTGGTGGTGAGCTTTTTGCAGGTGACGGTGGAGCTGTCGGTGTCGAGCGTCCACTCTGCCTCTGCCGCCGCGCCGGGGTCGGTCGACGTGAGATCGGTCAACCGTTCGTCGCCGTCGGTAGTTTCTTTTTCGTTGATCGTCGTGCCCTTGCCGTAGGTGACGGTGCCGGCGGAGCCGTTTTGACCCGCGCCGATGTCATCGCCGTATGGCGACGAGGCGGTGACGGTTGCCGTGCCGCCGATGGTGATCGCGCCAATCACGGCGTTGGAGCCCGCGCCGATGCCCGCGCCGGTGTTCGCCGTGGCGTTGACGGTGACGGAGCCTGCGATATTGATCGCGCTGTTGCTGAGTTCTTCCTCACAATTGGAGCCGATCGCCGCGCCGTACGCTTCACCACCCGTCTGTTGCGCGGTCAATTTGCCGTCGCCGATGATGTTCAGCGTGCCGGTGCCGACATTGATCACCGCTTGAGTATACTCGTAGTAATTGACGGAATCTGTAAACGTGTTGGTGCCCTTGACGGTGAGATAATTGTCGCCCGCACCGAATTTGATCAGGTTCTTATATTCGGTCGAGGAGATGACGACATCTTGAATCCAGAGGTTGATGCCGCTAACCGCCGACGCATCGATCGACACATTAGACAGAGTGACGTTGCTGTCGCCGATCAGCTTGACATTCTTTGCGCCGTTTGCGATGGTGACCGTGCCTGTAAATCCTTCGGCGAATTGATAGATGCCGTCCGCGCTGATGGTGTAGCTCGAGCCGCTGATCGTGGTCGGATCGGCGGTCGTTGTCGGAGTGTCGACGTCGGTGCCGAGCGCCAACGAATAGGTGTTGTCGCCCGCGAGCGTGACGTTCTGTTGGTTGAGAGAATCGTTGCCGACGGTGACGGTATTGCCGCTGATCGAGACGCCGTCGAGAGATTTAATGCCGCTGAGACTGATCACGCCCGAGTAGTTTGTCGTCTTCGACAGTTCGGACGCGTTGATCGAGCCGTCGCTGAGCGCGGTGTAGATGGTATAAGTGCCGTTGTCGACTTTCGCCACGCCGCCGTCGATGACGGTGTACTCGGTCTCGCCGACCTTGAATTTTTCGCCCACGTCGAGATCGCCGAGCGTGACGGTGACGTTATTGCCGTTCTCCGCGCGGGTGATCGTAATGCCGTCGGTCACGGTGCCCGGGACGTAAGTGTACTCTGCGGTGTTGTCATCCCCGGTTTCGGGATCTGTTCCGGCGGAGACCATTAACACGCTGTCGCCTTTGACGGTGACGGTGTACGAAGTCGGACTGTTGATCTTCAAGAGACCCGACGTCAAGGTAAGCGCGCCCGTCGTCTTCGTCGCGGTGATCTCGGTGCTCGCCGTGACGTCGTCACTGATCATAACCTCGTACTCGGTATAGCCCGCCGAATTGTCGATCACGCGGAAGCCGCCGTCGCCCTGCACGAGAGTGATCGTCGCGTCGTCGCTCGACACGTCGTAAGTTTTAATCAGCGATTGTCCATCCGATGCGTTGAGCGCCGTCGGAGTGTAGAGTTGGCTGCCGATGTTGAAGCGGACGCCGATCGGAGTGGTCGCCGTCGGAATATCGTCGGTGTTTCCAAGAACGGTGACGGTGACTGCCGAAGGATCGGTGGCGGTGATCGTGGCGCCGGTGCTCGAGAACGGATCGCCTTTGCCCTTGGTGGCGCCGTTGACCGTCACAAGATTGTTGTAAGTCGCGGTGTTGTAAGTAATGGTTTTGATGGTGTCGTCGTTGTTGGCAGTGTAGCCTTCGGTGCGGGTGAGCGTGCCGTAAAGCGCCTGACTGACGCCGTCGTCGGTGGTGCCGGTCGTCCAATCGTTGGTTGCCGTCACGCCGGGGTTGGTCGACGTGAGATCGGTCAACAGCGCGGTGCTCGTTTTTTTATCGTCGCCAATGACGGTGCCGTTGTTGGTGACGGTGGTGCCCGCGCCGTATTTGATCTCGCCGGCGGAGGAGCTTTGGGAGCCCTTGCCGATGCCATCGCCGCTACTCGACTTGGCGGTGACATTTGCCGTGCCGCCGATGGTGATATCGCCGATCGAGCTGTTTTGTGCCGAGCCGATGCCCGCGCCGTTGGTCGCCGAGGCGATGACCGTTACATCCCCCGCGATGTTGATCGCGCTGCTGAAGTGTTGCCCGTAGTTGAGGCCGATGGCCGCGCCGAATTTGTATCCTCCACCCGTCATTTGAGCTGTCAACGAGCCGTCGCCGATGATATTGAGGGTGCCGGTGCCGACGTTGATCGCCGCGTTATTGAAGTCATCATAGCCGCTTCCTTGTGAGACAAAGGAGTTGGTGCCTTTGACAGTCAAGGTGTTGGTGCCGCCGCCGAATTGGATCAAGTTACTCCCGTTGGTCGAGTGAATTTTGACATCCTGAATCCAAAGGTTGAGGTCGCTGACCGACGACGTGATCGAAACATTTTCCAGTGTCGAGCCCGAGCCGATCAATTTGACGTTCTTGGCGGCGCCGTTGATGGTGACGGTGCCGCGGTTCATGTCGAAGGTGATGAGGTACCTCTGGTTCTCGCCGGGCTTGTTCTCGTTCCAGTTCATGTACCACTTGCGGTCGGAGCCTCGGATGAGGTCGCTCACGGTCTTGCCGTCCTCGAGGATGAGTTTGTTCTCTTCGCTGCCATAGCGTCCCTCGTTCCAGCCTCCGCGTGTGGCGGTGGAGTAGGCGATGGTGCCGGTGTTGGAGCGGCAGGAGAAGATGGTGAAGTTGGGATAGTTGTTCTCGAGGTCGTCCCTATAGAAGGTGATGGTGCCCTCGTAGATGCCGTTACCCTTATGAGCCAAAGGTGCCATCTCGTCGTTCTTCCAGCGATGCTGTTCGCCAGCCTGGTTGATGATGGAGCCTACGACGTAGACGTTGTCGTGCCAGTTGTAGCTGACGGTCTCCACCTTCGTCTCGCCGGTTGCGGGGTTGAATGTGACGTTGAACTCGCCGCCGACCATCTGGAGGTCGTTGCCCGCGTTCTTCACCAGGGTGAAGGTGGTCTGGGCGGGTGTCACGAAGCGTCGCGTGCTCTGGTCGGCCTTATAGACCTCGTCCATGCGGCTGATGAAGAGGCCGGCACGGGCATCGCTGTTGGCAC
>CALGGP010000366.1 GCA_937915885.1 uncultured Selenomonadales bacterium
CTGCCGCTAAACTAAAAAGCACGGCGCCGACGACGCGGGGTGGGAACCACGGGCTCAATTGGGCGCCGCGCTCGACGGGTGGGAGCGGCGGCGGCGCCCACTAATTTTTTCTTCATTCCGATTGTCGGAGGCGGATTATTTTTTTCGGTCGTTCAAAACATTTTCGAGCGTCGCAAACAAATTCGCAACGTCTATCGGCTTGGCGACGTGCCCGTTCATCCCCGCGTCGGCAGCATTTTTTTTGTCTTCGTCAAAGGCGTTGGCAGTCATCGCGATTATCGGAATCGACGCCAACTCTTCATCCTCCAACGCGCGGATCGCTCGCGCCGCCTCGTAACCGTCCATCACCGGCATTTGAATATCCATCAGAATTACGTCGTACTCGCCCCGCGCGGAGGCTTTTATTGTGTCGAGCGCCTCCTTGCCGTTGACCGCAATATCGACGGCGAAGCCCGCATCTTCCAACAGCATTTTTGCAATCTCCCGATTGACTTCAATATCATCGACCAAAAGTATTCGACGCTGCCGCTCGCCTTCGGCTCGATCGGATTGATCGCTCGGAGCGTCGGTCGCACCTTGATCAATTTCTTCGGACGCGACGAACGAAAGCCAAACAATAAATTCCGTGCCCTTGCCTTGCTCGGTGACGACTTCGATCGTGCCGCTCATCAGATCGATAAATTTTTTGGTGATCGCCATCCCGAGACCCGTCCCTTGAATGCCGCTCACCGTCGAGGTACGCTCCCGCTCGAATGCCTCAAAAATTTTTTTGGCAAATTCCTCCGACATGCCGATCCCCGTATCGCGGACGCGCAACTCGTAATCGCAACGCTCCGTGTCGGATTTATTTTTTTGAGTGAGCGTCACATCGACGGAACCGCCCTCGGGCGTAAATTTATACGCGTTGCTGAGCAAATTCAACAGCACGCGGCTCAAACGTTTTTCGTCGCAAAGGACAAACCGATTTTCGATCGTCGAGGCGTCCGTCGAAAAATTGATGCCCTTTGACTGCATTTGCGTCTCGAAAATGTCTCGCGCGTTGTTTATGACTTTCAACAGATCGGTCGGCGCCTCCGCGAGCTCCATCTTGCCGCTCTCGATCCGGCTCATTTCGAGCACGTCATTTATCAGCGACAGCAGCTGTTGACTTGCCGCATCGATCTTATTCATAAACTCCCGCAACTTTTCGGGCTCGCGATCGAGATCAACTTTTTTCGACAGCTCGATGTAACCGATAATGGCGTTCATCGGCGTGCGGATGTCGTGCGACATGTTGAATAAAAACGTCGTCTTCGCCCGACTGCTTTCTTCGGCTTGGATTATTTTCATCGTCAAATTTTTTTCGCGCTTGCGCATCGTCGTAAAAATGTTCGACATCAGATAGAGGATGATGATCATCAGCCCCATCTGTATCAGGCTGTGCTTGGTGAGCGTCGCCGCCACGATGTCGTTCTCGGACGCCAGCATCGCCAACATCAAATCCTCCGTCACCTGCCGAATCCACATGTTGGTCGAGAAAAACGCCAGGAACAAAATCATGATGCACATCGCCGTCGACTTGCCGAAGCGCGCCGTTTGATCGTTTTTGAAGACGTACCAATAATAGATGAAGCCGCCGATGCTCCACACCGCCAGCAGAGTATACGATTCGATTGTCAGCGCGCTGCCCAACAGCAAGTTCGGCAGGATTGGGCAGAAGAAGAAAAATATCGAGACCAAAATTCCGGCGGCGCCGACGAATTTCATGAGGCGATTGTCGGCGGTGACGAAGCCGCAAAATGAGATGTAGCCGTAGGCGATCGAGGCGGCAATGGTCGTCACGTCCGTCAGCCACGAGATCGAAGTGCGACCGAGCAACGGCGCCAACAATGAGACGCTCACGATCAAGAGCAAAGCATTTTTGGGAACGCCGCGCTCGTCGGTTTGAGCGAACCGCGCGGGGAGTAAAGCGTCGTTGGACATGGCTTGTATCAGATAGGCGGCGGCGCGATAGAAGCCGAGCAGACTGGTCGAGAGCGCGGAAATGACTGCAAGCCCCAAAAATCCGACGCCCGTCATGCCGAGCCGCGACCAAACGCTGTGAAAGACCGGCAACGAATAAAATCCGCTCAGATTTTGCAAATCGGCGACGTAGTCAGTCCACGACGCATAGCCCGGCGGGATCGATAACACCGCAAGGCATGTCAGCAACGAATAAACGAGCACGCCGCTGAAGACGGCAACGACGACGATCGGATAAAGTTTTTTGACGGGGAAATTGAAATTCTCGACGGCGTGAGTGACGGCCTCGTAGCCGACGAACATCCACGGCGCCAACATCAGCATGCTGAAGATTTGCATGCCGACGGGCAGATTGGGTTGAAAGGCGGGATTGAAAACGGCGTCGATGCCCGTCTGTTGAGAGATCGCGACGAACAATCCGAGCACGGATAAGATCAGCGCCAAGGCAAATGCGGAGTGCAATTTCCAAACGATTTTACCGCCGAAGCTCGACAGCGCCCAGAAGACGATCAGGATCAGCATGGTGAAGAGTACTTCGCCGAAAAATACGTTGTAGCCCGCGACTTGATAGTGGAAGCCCCATTGAAGGGCGTCGCCGAATAAATATCTTATCAGCAACGAAAAGGCGGTGGCGTTCGCCCAAATCAGCGCGAGATACGCCAGCCCCAACGACCAGGCGGCGAGGAAGGCGTGATCGTGCCCGAGGATATTTCGAGTGTAAGCAAAAATGCCGCCGTTGTCGAGATGGCGATTGGCGACATAACAAAAATTGGCTCCGATGAGCAGCATGACGACGCCGCCGAGGGACATGGCGATCACGGTGCCGAGCGGACCGGCGTTGGGCAAAAACATGGTGCCGGGCATGATAAACGAGCCCCAGCCGATGATGCCGCCGAACGACAGCGCCCAAATGTTGAGCGGCGACAGTGAGCGCGGGATAATTTTTTTGACGGAAAATCTTTCGCTGTTCATAAATTTCGAGATGCTCTTTTCCGATCGGATTTAAATTGATCGGCTTTAATTCTATCACATCATCAGAAATTCGGCGAATACAATATTTCCGAATTTCATTCCGCGCTCCGTCAATCGGATATGATTTTCGTCGACGGCGATCAATCCGTCGCTCGACAGTTTATCGATGACGTTGCCGAAAATATTTTCGATAGAGGTATCGAATTTTTTTTGGAAGTGATTGCGATTGATGCCGTCCGCCTTGCGCAAGCCGAGGAAAAAAAATTCTTCGATGGCGACTTTTCGAGTGATCGTCTCCTCGAGGATCGAAACGTCGCGCCCGCCGTTAATGCCGTCAATGTACTCGACAACGTTCTCGACGTTCATTCGACGTTCCGATCGATCGTAGGAACTTGCGCCCGCGCCGAGCCCGATATATTTTGCGTCGCTCCAATAGCCGAGATTATGTCGGCTCTCGAATCCGCGCTTGGCGAAATTACTGATCTCGTAGCGTCGCCAACCGAGGCGCGGCAATTCCGTCGTCACGAAGTCGTACATGTCGGCGTCGAGTTCCTCCGACGGCAACTCCAATCGTCCTTCGGCTTGCAATCGAAAAAATTCCGTGCCTTCCTCGATCTCGAGCCCGTAGCACGACACATGCTCAACGTCGAGTTTTTTTGTTAGATCGATCGAACGTCGGAGATCGTCGAGCGACTGATGCGGCAGTCCGTAAATCAGATCGACGCTGACGTTGTCGAAAATATTTTTGGCGTCGTTGACGATGTCGATTGCTTGACGCGCGGTATGAATCCTGCCGATCGATCGCAACAGTCGATCGTCGAAAGACTGAACGCCGAGTGACAATCGATTGACGCCGCTCGAGCGCAGGGCGACGAGATAATTGCGGTCGACGGTGCCGGGGTTGGCTTCGACGGTGATCTCGACGGTTGGGGCGACGGAAAAATTTTTATGAACGGCGTCGATGATCCGAGCGATGTGATTGACGTTGAGGACGGTTGGAGTGCCTCCGCCGATGTAAATTGTTTCGACGGTCGTCGGCTCCGCGCGGAGTGTAATTTCTTTGCAAAGAGCATCGACGTAGGCTTGAAAGAGATCGGCGCGGTCGGCGACGGAAAAAAAGGCGCAGTACTTACACTTGCGCACGCAGAACGGAATATGAATATAAATCTCCATTTTTTGAGCCCGCCTCGTGTGTTTTTGGGGCGACGGAGCGACGGTTGGGGCGCCGCCGCCGCTCCCACCCTCCAACGGCAGCGCCCCAATTGTGGAGGTGGTTCCCACCCTGCGTCGGCGGCGCCCGCCTTTTTAGTCGAAGGATCCGCTCCCTTTGACAGCCAAGCCCCCGCGTCGGCGATGCATGCCTTTTTTCGCGGCTCCCGCTCGCGTCGGCGACGCCCGCATTTTTTAGCGACGCCCCGCTCGCGTTGACCGCGCACTGTTTTTTTCGCGGCGCCCAGCCCCGTTTTGTCGGCGGCGCACCGTTTTAAAAGAGCCGCACACCGCGCGGGAGGGTGGGCTTGTAAAGCAGCGATGCTGCCGGTGGGCGGCTCTTTTGGGCGACAGCACTTTAAGCCCCGCAGGGCTCACCGACAGGCGGGTGGGCGGGCAAAAAATTTTTTCAGTTGGTGAGAGAACGGAGCGGCGCGGGAATCCTTCCGCCGCGCGCAATGAACGCCTCCGAACTCCATTGACTTTTTACCGGCACGATCGGACAAAATCCCAACAGCCCGCCGAACTCGACTACGTCTCCAACTTTCGCGCCGGGCACGGGAATTATCCGCACCGCCGTCGTCTTGTTGTTGACCACGCCGATCGCCGCCTCGTCCGCGATGATCGCCGCTATCGTCGACGCGCTCACGTCGCCTTCGATCGCTATCATATCCAAGCCCACCGAGCACACGCACGTCATTGCCTCGAGCTTTTCTATCGACAGGCTCCCCGACTTCACCGCCGCGATCATTCCCTCGTCTTCGCTCACCGGTATGAACGCCCCGCTGAATCCTCCGACGTGCGAACTTGCCATCAAGCCGCCCTTTTTGACCGCGTCATTCAACAGCGCCAACGCCGCCGTCGTCCCGGGCGCGCCGCATGATTCAATCCCCATTTCCTCGAGAATGCGCGCAACGCTGTCGCCGACTTCCGCCGTCGGAGCCAACGACACGTCGACGATCCCGAACGGCACTCCCAACCGTCGCGACGCTTCCCGCGCCACCAATTGTCCGACGCGCGTGATCTTAAACGCCGTCTTTTTTATTTCCTCCGCGATCGTCGAAAAATCCGCGCCTTTCAAATCCTCGAGCACGTGTTTGACGACGCCCGGTCCGCTCACTCCGACGTTGATCACTTTATCCGCTTCGCTCACGCCGTGAAACGCACCCGCCATAAACGGATTGTCCGTCGGCGCGTTGGCGAACGTCACCAACTTTGCACAGCCGATCGCTTGATTGTCGCGCGTCAACTCCGCCGTCCGTTTGATCACTTCGCCCATCTGTCGGACGCAATCCATGTTGATGCCCGCCTTCGTCGTCGCCACATTGACGCTCGAGCAGACAACGTCCGTCGACGCCAGCGCTTGAGGGATCGATTCGATCAAAATCCGATCGCCGTTGGTAAATCCTTTCTCGACGAGCGCGGAAAATCCTCCGATGAAATTTACGCCGACATCTTTTGCCGCCCGATCGAGCGCCTCGGCGATCGGCACATACGAATCGGTTTTGCATGAATCGGCGGCAATCGCAATCGGCGTCACGCTGATCCTCTTATTGATAATCGGTACGCCGTATTCGCTCTCGATCTCCTCGCCCGTCGACACGAGAAATTCTGCCGACGTCGTGATCTTGTCGTAGACGTTGCGACAAAACTGATTGATGTTGGGATGCGCGCAATCGCGGAGCGAAATGCCCATCGTAATGGTGCGAACGTCGAGCTTGTTCTCGGTGATCATTCGATTGGTCTCGACAATGTCATCTATCGTGATCAAATCAATCGCCTCAATCCGTTTGAAATCGGCGACAGTCTAGCAGAATTTTATTCGATTGTAAAGGCAACGGCGGCGCTTGACAGCCCGTCGACGGTTTGATATAAAAGAATCGGCGACAAGCCGAAAATAAATTTTGCATATGACAAGACAGGTGAGCATATTGAATTTCGTATCGTCGGCTGAAGGATTGCCGACAAAAATTTTGGTCGAGCTCGAAAGAAAACTCGAGTCGGCGGTCGGCGACGATTCATTCATAAGCGAGGCGTGCATGCCACTTCTAAAGGGCGGCAAGCGCCTTCGACCGATATTATTTTTGATCAGTTCGAGGGCGGGCGGCTCGAGTTCGTATGAAAAATTATTGCCGTTGGCGGCGGCGATCGAATTGATTCATACGGCATCGCTGGTGCACGACGACATACTCGACGCGTCGAAGGTGCGGCGCGGGGTGTCGACGGCGAACGCCAAATACGGAGCGCAAATCGCGGTGCTGATCGGCGATTATTTATTCGCGAAGGCGTTTCAATTCGTGGCGGAAGGAAAATTCGGCGACGAAGTTGCAGAGATCCTGTCGAAGTTGGTAAAAAATCTGTGCATCGGCGAAATCAAACAGGATCGGTCGCTGTTCGTGGTGCCGACGTTGGCGGAGTATTACGAGCGTATCACGTTGAAGACGGCGATATTTTTGTCGAGCTGCTGTCGATTGGGAGCGCTGACGGCGGGGTTGGATCGCTCGATGGTGGAGGCGCTGTCGAGCTACGGAATGAGCCTCGGGCTGGCGTTTCAGATCACCGACGATATGTTAGACGTGTTCGGCGATGAAAATTTGACGGGGAAAAAAATCGGGGGCGATCTGAAATCGGGCGTGATCACGTTGCCGATTCTGCGGGCGTTGGAGTCGGAAGAATTACATTCGATAGTGACGAAAAAAAATATATCCGACGCGGAAGTAGAGCGGGCGATAGAAATAGTGCGGGCGTCGGACTCTTTGAGATATTGTCGGCGGCGCGCGGAAGCGCATGTAGAGGCGGCGCGAATAATTTTGCCGTCGACGATCGATCGGACGGTGGGCAAGGTGCTCGAGCAGGCGGCGTTTTTTATCGTCGAGCGCTCGTGGTAAATCTGATTCCGCGCGGAGTGCGGGGCGACGAAATTTTTTTTAGGGCGCCGCCGACGTGGGCGGTTGCCTTTGACGCGGGCGCTCGAATTTGAAGAAAGGGCGCCGTCGACGCGGGCGGTTGCCTTCGACGCGGGCGGGCGCTCGAATCTGAAGAAAGGGCGCCGTCGACGCGGGCGGTTGCCTTCGATGTGGGCGGGCGCTCGAATCTGAAGAAAGGGCGCCGCCGACGCAGGGTGGGAACCACGGGATCAGTTGGGCGCCGACCTCGACGGGTGGGAGCGGCGGCGGCGCCCCTGATCGATTCTTCGGGCGGGTGGGAAAATTTATTTCCAGTTCTCTGTTGCCTGTTTGACGGTCTTATAAAAATTATGTATGTCGATGAATTTATTGCGGATGTATCGACAGAGTTTGACGATCGCGCCGTGCAATTTCACTCCGATCAGCTCACCAATCTTGTCGAAGATCATGCGCATCACCACGAACAACAGGATCGAAATTTTGAAGCCCATGATCGTTAGCGCGATGCCTCCGAACAACGGCAACAATAAAATCATCGCGACTTTGATCATAATGAATGAGCAGGCGACCGCGACGATCGAGCGGCTCACGCGCACAAACATTTTCGTATTCGCTCGAGCCCACGCCGATAAATCTTCGTAGGCGAGCCTCGGATTGCGGACGCATCTTATAAAAAATGCCGCCGCACGTCGACCGTAGAATTGGATCGCTTCGCCCAACTTTTGGATCAGTTTATTGATGTCGGTCGGGATGTTGGTGACGATGTTGATCAGCGTCGCCATATTAAAATCCGTCACGAAGCCGCGCATTGCTCCGAACGCGCCGCCCGCCAACCGTCCGACGGAGCCCGCAATCGATTCGGGGACGGGGAGCGCGGGAATGAACGCGGCGATGATGTATAAAATGATGGCGACGATGCGCCCGAGGATCATTCCGAGAAAATATTTGATCACGACCGCGGGATTGCGACGGAACGCCGCCGGCAGATTGCGAAACCGACTCGGGACGCGCTTGACGACTTTGCCCTTGAGTTTCGACTCCGCCTCCGCGCGTTTGATCTCGCGCTCGTTTTCGTACTCGAGCCGTTGCGTCATGTTGATCATCTGCGCGAACGCGCTCGCCAACGCCTTTGTGCTCTGCTGTTTCGCGCGATCGTACTGCTCGTCAAATGACTCCGTCGTCTTCATCATCTGTTGAAAGTTGTCGTGCATGCGCGTGGTCTTCATCATCTGCTGCAATTTTTTTTCGTCCATCGCCGTCACCTCCGATCAATTAGAATCGCCTGACCTACGCCGCCCGCGCCCGCGATCGACATCAGCCCGAGCCCGCCCGTCGAGCCGAGCGACTTGATCAAATGCAATAATAAAATCGCGCCGCTTGCGCCGTAAGGATGTCCGTAGGCGAGCGCCCCGCCCAATCGATTATACCGATCGATCAGCGACGGATGCGCGCGCTCAAACATTACATCGATCACCGCAAACGCTTCGTTAAATTCTATCGCGCTCAAATCTTCCCAGCGGAGATTATTTTTTTGCAATAAAAAATCGCCGGTGCTCATCGCTCCGCGCGGAGATTGTTGCGGATCGCCGCCGAACGATGCCGCCGACAAAATTTCGGCAATCGGATTCAATTGACGGCGACGGATAAAATTTTCGGAGGCAAGCACGGCGATTGCGGCTCCGTCGTTGATCCGACAAGAGTTGCCCGCCGAAGTGACGGTGCCGTTGCCGAGCGGGAGCGGCGCGCGATCGAGCAGACGATGATCGATGCGATCACGAATGCCGTTGTCAATCGTCCAACCGTCGACGGGAATGATGGCGTCGGATAAAATTTCCCTCGAGCGAGTCGCGCGTCGGTGACTTTCAATCGCCCACTCGTCGAGCTCATGCTTGGAAATTTTTTCGGATTGAGCAACGCGCTCTGCGCCCTCGAGCATGGCGGTCGGCGAAATTGAGTCGGGAGAAAATTGCGCGGCATAAAATCCGCCGACGATGCCGTTGACGGACGTTTGCTCGTGACGCGGATCGTTGACGTGATAAATTCTCAACGGTTGGAGCGAGGCGCTTTCGATGCCGCCGGCAATGATGCAATCGGCGAGCCCCGCGCGGATTTTTGCGAAGGCGATGGCGATGGAGGCGGCGCCCGAGGCGCATTGCATATCGACGGTCGAGGCGGGGATCGACAGATCGAGATCGGCGAGCAGAGCAGTCAAGCGGGCGATGTTGCCGCCGGTGCCGACGGCGTTGCCCAAAATAATTTCATCGACGGGCTCCGCGCGGAGCGACGACAGCAGACGGGCGCCGAGCACTTCGGGGCGGACGGATTTAAATTTTCCGTTGGAGGTGACGATCGCCGTCCGTCGCGCATCGATCACAAAAACTTTCCTCACGGCAATCGTCCTCCTAAAATTTATTTGCCCGGCGGTTTTAATGGGGCGCCGCTCAACGCTCCCGCCCGTCGATGTCGGCGCCCAAATTTTGACAGCGATCCCCACCCCGCGTTGGCGGCGCCCTTCTTTCGGCACGACGGCACACCAACCATCGGCATTCGCCCCGCGTTGTCGGCGCCCTTCTTTCGGCACGGCGGCGCGCCAACCATCAGTATTCATCCCGCGCCGGCAGCGCGCCAACCATCGGCATTCGCCCCCGCGTTGGCGGCGCCCTTATTTCAGCACAGCGGCGCGCCAACCATCAGTATTCGTCCCCGCGCCGGCAGCGCTCCCGCCATCGGCAC
>CALGGP010000367.1 GCA_937915885.1 uncultured Selenomonadales bacterium
CCTAAAAGCTATCGCCTTTGAAACGAGCGGGCGCCGCCGGCGCGGGTGGGATCTCTGCCACAATTTGGGCGCTGCCTCGGAGGGTGGGGGCGTCGGCGGCGCCCAAAGAAAATCGGCGGAAGTAAACATTTATTGAACACGGAGGTTGAACATGAAGATTTATACGAGGACGGGCGATCGCGGCGAGACGAGCCTCTACACCGGAGAGCGCGTCGAGAAAAATTCGTTTCGAGTGAACACCTACGGCATGGTCGACGAGGCGAACTCGGCGCTGGGCATGGCGCGCGCCTTCGCCGCCGATCCGCTCATCAAAGAAAAAATTTATCGGCTGCAAAAATTGATGCCTTATCTGATGGCGGATTTGGCGAGTCTCAATCAACCGGCGCTGATCGTCGACGAAAACATTGAAGAGCTCGAGCGCGGGATTGATGAGATGGACGCTCAACTGCCGCCGCTGAAAAATTTCGTGATCCCGGGCGACACTCCGACGGGCGCGATGCTCGATTTGGCGCGGACGATTGTGCGCCGCGCGGAGCGGGCATTTTACACGTTGGGGAAATTGGAGTCGGTGCACGAGATCGATCGAGTGTTTTTGAATCGGCTGTCGGATTACTGCTTCATGCTGATGCGGCTCGCCGATCAATCCGAAAAAAAATAAATGAGCCCACCCGCGCGAAAAGCAATGAGTAATTCGTAATTGGGGGAGACGATTAGGAGGGCGCCGACGGCACTCCCACCCACGAAGGTCGGCGCCCAACGGAGGAGTCGGTTCCCACCCGTGCCGTCGGCGCTCGCTCACTCTAACGACGGCAACCACCCACGAGCGCTGCGCTCAACCTGGGACGCGGTACCCCACCCGTGCCGTCGGCGCCTGACCACTCTAACGGCGGCAATCTTCCCACGAGCGCGGCGTTCGACTGAGATCGCGATATCTACTCGTGCCGTCGGCGCCCGACCACTTTAACAGCAACAACCGCCCACGAAGCGTAGCGCTCGACGAAGGACACGGTTGCCGATGGTCGTGACGCCTTCCATCGATTGTGGCGGGCGCCGCCAACGCGGGGTGGGAACCTCTGTCAAAATTGGGGCGCCGACCTCGACGGGTGGGAGCGTTGAGCGGCGCCCATTCACACCTTCCCTCAGGACAAAGACGGTGGCAAGAGAAATTTAGCGGATCGAAATGCGCGCATACTCCTCGAGCATGTCGACTGCCGTCATGTGCCCGCGCGACGACGCTTTACCCGTCCCGATCACGTCGAGCACTCCGTAATAGATCGCCGTCTCCACGCTCCCCGGGATCAGATTCTCCCAATTCCTGTAGCTGTACTCGCGCTCCGATATCGTGTTCTGCGGTCGACCGATCACCTCAAGCTCGCATAAAAATTGTATCTGCCGCGTCTTCGGTCGAATATAATAATGCTCCAAAAAATATTTTTTCGTCCGCAAGATCATCGCGTCCGTCTCGTTGTAGATGAGCCCCTTCGCCGCCGCCTCCGACACTTCGTCATAGCCGCTGTTGATGTAATCCTGCACGTCGCTCGGCAAATCCGACGTCCCGCCCGTCCGATCAATCATCCGAATCCACACGTCCGCAAGATACTCACTCTGAGAGTACGGCATATTCTGCCAACGCACGCTCGCCTTATCCAAATAATAATCAAACGTGTCGTCGCTCGTCACCTTCACAAAGCGCGGCTTTATTTTTTTGCCCTTCTGTTTCTTCGGCTGCTCGGTCGATTGCGTTTCGCTCGATTGATCTCTGCTAGACGGTAATTTGTCAACGCGTCGATACGGTTGATCGACCGCAGGCTCGGGCTTGTCAACCTTCGGCTCGAATGTGATCGTCTCGCCCGACGGCGTCAAATCTTTGAACGGCTCAACTTCCACCTCGGGCTGTTGCGTTCGATCGTCTACCAGCTCCGACGTGTCGATCGGTCGCTCGATCGGCTGATCAATCGGCTGCACCGACGGCGAACTCGGATTCGAGCCCGTCAATCGGTTGAAGCGGATCGTGTCGCCGATTTCGATCTCGTCATCGATCGGCGGCTCCTCAACGGGCGGCGGCTCGATCGCAGGCTGTTCGATCGTCTCCTCAACAATCGGCTCCTCTTCGATCGGAGGCGGCGGCTCCTCTATCAATTCTTGCGTCTCGACGGGCGACTCCTCAACGATCGGCGGCAGTTGCTCAATAATCGGCGGTTCCTCGACGATCGGCGGCGGCTCCTCGACAATCGGTTGTTCTTCGACAATCGGCGGCTCCTCGATGGGCGGCTCTTCGACAATCGGCTCTTCTTCGACCGGCGGAGGCGCTTCCTCCTGCGGCGTCGTTCGTACCGTCTGGCGCTCAAATTCCCCTCCGAACACTACTATTTCTTCGTCGTCGGCGGCGAACACCAACGGCGCCGTCAACAGCATCGACGCCAACGCCGCGCCGACCATCAATTTTCGTTTCACGTCCTTCACCTCGCACCGATATTTTAATGCACGCCCGTGTTTCTTTCAACCTTTAATCGCTCGCGATGTCCTTGACGATATCCGCCACCTCCATGAAAAATTCCGCCTTATCGATCGTCCGCTGGTTCAGTCGGCGCACGCCCGTCAACAGCGAATTGCTCAACGGTTTTTTGTCGGGAATGCCCGCGCGCCTCGGGAAATGGATCGGCGTCGGCGATTTTTTTTCGATCACGACGATTGAGCGCGGATCGCCGTTGGGCAATGTCATTTCGATTGGAGGGAGCGCTTTGCCGCCGAGAATTTTGATTGCGGCGCGTGCCTCGTCAAGTTCATCGGCGATGTTCGAGCCCTTGAGCGCTATGAATTTTCCTCCGACGGTTGCGAACGGCAGGCAGTATTCGGTTAAGACGTTGAGACGAGCGACGGCGCGCGCGACGACCACATCAAATTTCTCCCGAAGTTCGGAGTGAGCGGCGTCCTCCGCGCGGGAATGGACGCATTTGACACCGTCGAGCTCGAGCGCCTCAATCGCCGTCGATAAAAAATTTATTCGTTTGTTGAGCGAATCGAGCAGTGTCAATCGGATTGACGGGCAAAAAATTTTTAACGGAATGCCCGGCAGTCCCGCGCCCGTCCCGACGTCGATCACGCGTCGACCGTCGAGCGACGGCTCCGCGCGGAGTATCGACAGCGAATCGACGATGTGTTTGATTGCAAAATCCTTAGGCGCGGTGATCGACGTCAAATTTATTTTTTCATTCCACTCGAGCACCAATCGATAAAAGCGCTCGAATTGCTCCGATTGCCGCGCGTCGAGAGTGATGTTGAAGGCGCGGGCGGCGGCGTTTAATTCGTCGAGAAACATTTTATCATCTCCGTTTTCGACGATTATATCACGCTCGGGCGCAAAAAAAAATGCCTCCGTCGAGGCGAAACCGTCGAGCGTGGGCTCCGCGCGGAGTATCGACAGCGAATCGACGACGTGTTTGATTGCAAAATCCTTAGGCGCGGTGATCGACGTCAAATTTATTTTTTCATTCCACTCGAGCACCAATCGATAAAAGCGCTCGAATTGCTCCGATTGCCGCGCGTCGAGAGTGATGTTGAAGGCGCGGGCGGCGGCGTTTAATTCGTCGAGAAACATTTTATCATCTCCGTTTTCGACGATTATATCACGCTCGGGCGCAAAAAAAAATGCCTCCGTCGAGGCGA
>CALGGP010000368.1 GCA_937915885.1 uncultured Selenomonadales bacterium
AATATTTTGGCGGACGATTGGTGCTCGACGACATAAATTTTGATCTCGAGGCGGGCGGACGATTGGGGATTGTCGGACGGTCGGGTTGCTTATTGGCGTGGCTTTGCGTACAAGGCGCTCGGCGATTACGAAAAGGCTCGGGCGGATTTCGAGAAAATTGTCGACGGATGTTGGGGCGATGATGTTAAAAATTCGAGGGCTGAAAAAATATTTTGGCGGACGATTGGTGCTCGACGACATAAATTTTGATCTCGAGGCGGGAGAACGGCTCGGGATTGTCGGACGATCGGGTTGCGGCAAATCGACGTTGGTCAAACTGATCACGCGGCTGCTCGATGCGGACGGCGGATCGATAATTTTTGACGGCGAGGACATCACGCGGTTGACGGGCTCGAAACTCCGCGCGGTGTATAAAAAAATGCAGATGATATTTCAAAGCCCCGAAGATTCATTCAATCCGCGGCGGACGTTGGGCTGGAGCGTAGGGGAGCCGTTGAGGCGTTGGTCGATGCCGAATGTCGAAGGACGGGTGGAAGAACTTTTGACGGCAGTCGGCTTGTCGATCGAATTGTCGGAGCGATATCCGCACGAAGTGAGCGGCGGGCAATGTCAAAGGGCGGCGATCGCTCGAGCGTTGGCGTTGGAGCCGAAATTTTTATTGTGCGACGAGGCGACGTCGGCGTTGGACGTGGCAACGCAAGATCAGGTGGTAAGATTGTTGCGACGTTTGAGCGCGGAGCGCGGGATCGCGTTGCTGTTCATCACGCACAACTTATCGCTGTTGCCGTCGATAGTCGACAGAGTGATCGTGATACACGACGGGCGGATCGTTGAATCGGGCTTGGTGGAAGAAGTGATCGAGCGTCCGCAATCGGAGTGGACGAGAGAATTATTGTCGGCGGAATTATTGACGCGGGAGGCGGATTGATGGCGATAGAAGATCGGATCAAAAATTATTGGGACGGACGGAGTGAAGACTTCGGTCGTGTGCGGCGACGTGAGCTCGAGAGTGCCGACGCCGACGCTTGGAAGAATTACATCGAAAAAAAAATCTCCGCGCGGAGCGGATTAAAAATCTTGGACGTCGGGACGGGCGCGGGATTTTTCTTGGTGCTGATGTCGCGGCTCGGGCATGAGGTGACGGGGATCGATCTGTCGACGGAAATGTTGAGGGCGGCGGAAGAAAATTTAAAACACTTCGATTGTCGGGCGACGCTGCTCAACATGTCGGCGGACGAATTAAATTTTGTCGACGGCAGTTTTGATGTGGTGCTGAGCCGCAATCTGACGTGGACGCTGCCTGATGTGGAAGGCGCATATCGGGAGTGGCGGCGCGTGTTGAAGGTGGGCGGCGTGCTTTTAAATTTTGATTCGGATTACGGCGACGCGAATTTTTTTAATGTGACGACGTGCGGGCGTGGCGGAGTGAGTGACGCTCAGCTTGACGAGTGCGGGGCGATAAAAAATGCGCTGTCGATCAGTCGGCGCCGACGTCCGTCGTGGGACGTCGATTTTTTGAGCTCGATCGGTTTTGATGTGACGGTTGACGAGGACATTGCTCCGACGGTTCATCTCGATAAAAGTCTCGACTTCGATCGGATCGCGCTGTTTGCAATCACCGCCATAAAAAAATAAAAGGGCGCCGCCGACGCCCCGTACTTATTTGAAAAAAATTTTTTCATGGGTGGGTGGGCGGGATGAAAAAATTTTTTTCCGTTGCCCC
>CALGGP010000369.1 GCA_937915885.1 uncultured Selenomonadales bacterium
GTGTGCTCTTCCGATCTACATTCTCCGGCTGTCCGCGCGGTGTGGACATTCAACGAAAAGATCGGTCGCCGTCGACGCGGCTTTGAAGGCTGACACCTTCGATCGATCGCGTTGGGCGCCGCCGACGCGGGTGGGAACCGCTCCATAAGTTGGGCGCCAACCTTCGTGGGCGGGAGCGTCGGTGGCGCCCCATAAAATTTACTTTCTCTTTTTCTCGCCGACGGCGATCACCTTATCGAACTTCGACGTGTTTAGCGCCTGCTCGCTGTCCAAATCGCCGATCGCCGTCAATGTCTCCGGCAATATGATCGACGCCAATTGATCCGACGATTCCAAGTTGACGTTCAGGAAATAATCCTTGAAATTGATCGTGCCGTCGCCGACACGCAAAATCAGATCAGCACCGTCGTCGGACATCAGCGCCTCGTCGTAGTCGAATCCGATCTGCGTTTTCGCGGTCGAGCCGTACACCGTATCATTTCCGTCACCGTCGTAGTAGCTGATCTCTTCGACGCCGCCGCCAAGCTGAATCACATCATCGCCGGGACCGCCGTGAATCGTGCTGCCCGAACTGTACACCCAATTGACGATCGTATCGTTGCCCGAGCCCGCGCCGACCACCACGTCGAGCGCACCGTAATTGGAGATATAATCGTCGCCGTCGACGCCCGCTATCGTCACGTTGTACGCATAATTGGAAATGTAATCGTCGCCCGCGCCGCCTTCGATCCAAACGTTGTTGCCGCTCGCAAAATTCATGATCCGATCATTGCCGTCGCCGCCCGCAATGTCGCCGTCGCGCCCCGTGTTGGCGATCGTATCGGCGCCGTCGCCCGCGTCGATGTATGCATTCACTCCGATGTTGTAGATATAGTCGGAACCCGCGCCCCCGCGCAATATCGCGTCTTTGCCCGAGTTCTGAATGTTATCGTTGTCGTCGCCGCCGTCGATTGAAACGCCCTGCACCACGCTCAACATCACATCATTGCCCGACCCGCCAATCAGCGAACTGTAAGCGCCGTAGTTGAGAACGGTATCGTTGCCGTCGCCGAGATCAATGTAATCGAGCGATGTCCCCAAATTGTTTATGATGCTGTCGGAACCCGCACCCCCGATGATCGTAGTCTCAACGGCGTAATTGTTGACTGTATCATTGCCGTCGCCACCGTCGATGTACGAGTTGCTTGCGACCGAGCTGTTGTAAATATAATCGATGTTGAGCCCGCCGTCGATGCTCACCGACGACGCCCTGTTTTCGATGATGTCAACGCCGTCGCCGCCGCCGATGCTCACGTCCGAGGCGCTGTTATAAATATCGTCGCCGCCCGCGCCGCCGTCGATGGTCACATGCTTTGCGGAGTTATTAATCGAATCATTACCGTCGCCGCCGAAGAGACGAACGGTCGTCCCGATGTTGGAGATGGTGTCGTTGCCCGCGCCGCCGTACACGCTCGATTGCGACCCGAAGTTGTAGATGTAATCAGCGCCCGCGCCTCCGACCAGCGACGCATATCTGCCGCCGTAGCTGATCGAATCGTCGCCGTCCGCTCCGTCGATGCTCACGTGTTCGGCGAGCAATCCGAAGACGGTATCATTGCCCGCGCCCGCGTTGACGTAACCGTTAGGCGCGATCACCTGAATGTTGTCGTCGCCGCCGAGCGCGTTGACGCTGGAGCCTTCGCCTGTCATGGTGATCGAATCGGCGTCCGCCGTCCCGTTGATCACCACATTTGCCTCTGCATTTTCGATAGTCATAATGCATCACTCCTGTCGATTGTTTTATTTTTGGTCGCCGCCGCGATCATTTTATCGAACTTCGACGGCTCAATCGTAAATGTATTATCCAAATCCCCGAGCTCCGTCAAAGTTTTCGGCTCGACGATCGACGACAGCTGATCGCTCGTCTCGACTTTGAACAGATCGATTGAAGTGTTTTTGAATGTGATCGAGCCGTCGCCTATCGTCATGATCACGTCGTCGCCCGACTGAGCGATCGAATTGTACTCGAATCCGAGCTGCGTCTTATTGGTGACGCCGTAGACCGTATCATTGCCGTCGCCCGTCGAGTATTGAAGGACTTCGACGCCGCCCGACAACGAGATCACATCGTCGCCCGCGCCTCCGTTGACTGTCACGCTCGATGCCCAATTGTGCTCGACGATCAGATCATTGCCGTCGCCGCCGTTGACGATCACTCCGAACGCCCCGTGGTTCTCAACGGTGTCGTCGCCCGCGCCTCCGTACACCGTCACGTCGTAGGTGTAATTGGTCATCGAATCGTTTTCGGCGCCGCCGTCTATCCAAGAGTTATTGCCTTGAAAGTCGTTTTGAATGTTGTCGGAGCCCGCCCCGCCGACCACCGTCGCACACTTACCCCGGTTATCGAGCGTATCATTGCCGTCGCCTCCGACGATGTAAGAATGAAACCCTCCGTTTCTAACACTATAGTCGCCGTTGCGGATTGAATCATCGCCTGCCCCGCCGTCGATTGAAGTGTATTGACCGTTGTTGTGAATGCGGTCATTGCCCGCACCGCCGCCAATGCTGACCGACTCCCCCGTGTTGTTGAGGTCATCATTGCCGTCGCCGCCGTCAATGGTGACGGACGCCGCTTCGTTGATGACGAAATCATTGTCGTCGCCGCCGTAAATGCTGACCGACTCCGCTCTGTTTTCGATCGAATCATTTCCTTCGCCGCCGTTTATCGTGACGGACGCCGCTTTATTTTCGATCGAATCATTTCCGCTGCCGCCGAAGAGATGCACGTTCGTCCCGCTGTTGGTGATGGTATCGTTGCCCGCCCCGCCGTACACGCTCGATTGCGACCCGAAGTTGCGAATGTAATCCTTGCCCTTGCCCGCGTTGACGTAAACGTTCGGCGCGACCGCTCGAATGGTGTCGTTGCCACCGAGCGCGTTGACGGTGGAGCCTTCGCCGGACGTGGTGATCGAATCGGCGTCCGCCGTCCCTTTGACGACTACATTTACTTCTGTGTTTTTGATTTTCATAATGCATCACTCCCGTCGACTACTTTTTTTGGAAGAATGCCCGTCGTCGGCGTTGAGCGTGACGTTGGTCGGCGCGCACACATACACGTCGTCGTTAATCCTGTAGATGTCGCCGTCAATCGCCTTCACCGAGCCCGAGATGAAGTCGATGAAACGCTTTTTGTCCTTGGGATCGGTCTGCTCGAAATTGAGAATGACGGGCATCTGATTGCGCAGGGAATTTGCGGCAAGTTGCACCTCGTCAAAAGTTTTCGGCTTGAGCGTGTTAATGGTTTTCATAGACTACGTCCTTTCCAAAAGCAATTATGGTTCGGGGGCGACGGGTGGGGCGCCGCTCAACGCTCCCACCCTCCGAGCGCGGCGCCCAACTGAGGCTGAGGTTCCCACCCCGCGTTGGCGGCGCCCGTCACCCTTCATTTCGCATTACGCATTACGCATTACGCATTGCCTTTCGTCGGCGCCCAACCGAGGCTGAGGTTCCCACCCCGCGTTGGCGGCGCCCTTCACCCTTCATTTCGCATTACGAATTACGAATTACGCATTGCCTTTCGTCGGCGCCCAACGGAGGCTAAGGTTCCCCCCTGCGTTGGCGGCGCCCCGTCAATTAGGAATGAGGAATTAGGAATTGGGGGTTCGGGGGCGTTGACGGTGCCCGCCCTTTTTTCCGTCGTCCGTCGAAAGCCGCCGCCTTCAACCGAGCAAGCGGGCGCCGACGACACGGGTGGGAACCGCTATCTTCGTTGGGCGCCGCGCTCCGAGGGTGGGAGTGTCGGCGGCGCCCCATCATTCGTCGCTCTCAATTATGCATTTCGCATTGATTTCTTCGCCGCGATCATTTTGTCGAACTTCGACGGCTCAACTGCAAAAATTTTATCCAAATCTCCGAGTTCTGTCAAAGTTTTCGGCTCGAGGATCGACGACAATTGCTCGCTCGTCTCAACTTTGAAGAGATCAAGCGCCGTGTCTTTAAACGTGATCGAGCCGTCGCCGATCTTCATGATCACATCGTCGCCCGATTGAGCGATCGAATCATACGCGAAGTTGAGCTTCGTCCGATCGTTGAATCCATAGATTGTGTCGTTGCCGTCGCCCGAAGCATAATTGAGCACTTCAAAACCGCCCGCGAGACTGATCACATCGTCGCCCGCGCCGCCGTCAAGCGTCACTCCCGACATTCTGACGCGATCGATCAGCACATCATTGCCGTCTCCGCCGTTGACGATCGCTCCGATCGCCCCGTAATTTTCGAGCGTATCATCGCCCGCGCCCGCCGCGACCGTCACGTTGTACGCATAAGTGATGATCGAATCAGCACCGTCGCCGCTGTCAAGCAATGAATTATTGCCGCGCGCGTTGTTTTGAATCACATCATCGCCCGCGCCCGCAGTGATCGTCACACTAAATCCGTCGTTCGCAATCGAATCCGCGCCGTCGCCTGCATCGACCACAAAACGCGAGCCGCTGTTGGCGATCGTATCAGCGCCGTCGCCGCCGAGCACCATCACTTTGTCGCGCGAGTTGTTGATCACATCGTCGTCCGCGCCCGCGTCGATCGTCACATTATCGCCGTTGTTTGCGACCGTATCATTGCCCGCGCCGCCGTAAATTTTCGCGTCCGAGGCGCTGTTGGAAATTGAATCATTGCCCGCGCCAACGTTGAGCAACGAGCGATAGCCGCTGTTGTAAACGGAATCATTTCCGTCGCCGCCGAACACGCTCACCCAAGATGCCTCGTTTCTGATGAAGTCGTCGTCCGCGCCGCCCTCGATCGTCACGTGCGACGTGCCGTTGTATATCTCATCATTGCCGTCGCCGCCATCGATCAAAATCATGTGGAACGAACTTTGATTGTCGATGGTATCATTGCCCGCGCCGCCGCGTATCGTCGTATAGCCGTTTCTGTTGCGAACATAATCATCGTCATTGCCGCCATCGACGACCACACTCGTAGCGCGATTTTCGATCGTGTCATTGCCGTTGCCGCCCGTAATCGTCAAGCTCGAACCGGAGTTGTTGACCGAATCATCGCCGTCGCCGCCATCGATCGGACTTTGCATGCCCTCGTTGTAAATTTTATCGTTACCCGCGCCGCCGTTGAGCGTCACATATCCGCGCCAACCGGCATTGTTGATGTAATCGTTGTCGTCGCCGCCGTCGACCTTGACCGTCGAGCCGTTGTTGTAAATCGTATCGGCGCCCGCGCCCAAGCTGACGTATCTGAAGTCATCGTTGTTGGTGATGTCATCAGCGCCGTCGGTGCCGAGAATTTTCGGGAGCAGCGTCGTAATGTCGGCGTCTTTGAAAGTGATCGAGCCGTTGCCGATCTTCATCACCACATCGGAGCCCGATTGGATCATCGAATTGAAACTGAAGCCGAGCGTCGTCCGATCGTCGACTCCGTAAACTGTGTCGTTGCCGTCGCCCGAGCGATACTCAATCCGCGCGGAGCCACCCGTCAAGCTGATCACATCATTGCCCGCACCGCCGTTGATCGTCACGTCCGATCCGCTGTTGACGACCGTATCATTGCCGCCGCCCACGCTGATGTATTGAGAATCGTCGGCGTTGGCGATCGAGTCCGCGCCGTTGGTGCCGAGAACTTTTTTGATCAGCGACATGATGTCGGCGTCCTTGAATGTGATTGAGCCGTTGCCGAGCCTCATCACCACATCGGAGCCCGATTGCGAGATCGAATCATAGTCGAAGTCGAGCGTCGTCCGATCGTTGAATCCGAAGATGATATCATTGCCGTCGCCCGATCGATACTCAATCTGCGCGGAGCCGCCGTCGAGGGAGATCACGTCATTACCCGCGCCCGCGTTGAGCGTCACGTCCGAGCCGTCGTTTGTGATCGAATCGTTATCGTCGCCGCCGTCGATTGACGCGCCGTCGCCGCGATTGGAGATCACATCATTGCCGTTGCCGCCGACGAGCGTCGAGTTCGAGCCGCCGTTTGAGACGATATCATTGCCTTCTTCGCCGTCGATTTTCGCGTTCGAGCCGTCGTTGTAAATGTAATCCTTGCCATTGCCGCCGTTAATCGTCGCATTCGAGCCGTCGTTGGTGATCGAATCGTTATCGTCGCCGCCGTCGATTGACGCGCCGTCGCCGTTGTTGGTGATCACATCATTGCCGGCGCCCGCGTTGATCGTCACGTCCGCGCCGCCGTTGCCGACCGTATCATTGCCGTCGCCCGCGCCGATATATTTGAAGTCGTCGGCGTTGGTGATCGAGTCCGCGCCGTCGGTGCCGACGATTTTCGGGATCACCGTCAGAATGTCGGTATCTTTGAAAGTGATCGAGCCGTCGCCGATCCTCACGATCACATCAGAGCCCGATTGGATCATCGAATCGAAATTGAATCCGAGCGTCGTTTGATCGTCGGCGCCATAAATTGTGTCGTTGCCGTCGCCCGACCGATACTCAATCCGCGCGGAGCCGCCCGTCAAACTGATCACGTCATCGCCCGTACCGCCGTTGATCGTCACGTCCGAGCCGCCGTTGACGACGGTATCATTGCCGCCGCCCACGCTGATGTATTTGAAATCGTCGGTGTTGGTTAGAGAATCGTCGCCGTCCGTGCCGAGCATATTCGGGATCAACGTCGAAAGATCGGTGTTCTTGAATGTGATCGAGCCGTCGCCAAGCCGCATCACGATATCCGAGCCCGATTGTCCGATCGAATCATAGTCGAAGTCGAGCGTCGTCCGATCGTTGAATCCGAAGATGGTATCATTGCCTTCGCCCGACCGATATTCAATCCGCGCCGAGCCGCCCGTCAGACTGATAACATCGTCGCCCGCGCCCGCATTGATCGAAACATTTTCGCCGCCGTTGACGACCGTATCATTGCCGCCGCCCGCGTTGATGTATCTGAATTTGTCGGCGTTGTTGAGAGAATCCGCGCCGTCGGTGCCGAGGATTTTCGGGATCAACGTCATAAATTCGGTATCTTTGAAAGTGATCGAGCCGTCGCCGATCTTCATCACGACATCATTGCCCGATTGTCCGATCGAATCAAAGTCGAAGCCGAGCGTCGTCCGATCGTTGAATCCGTAAATGGTATCATTGCCGTCGCCCGCTTGATATTCGATCCGCGCGGAGCCGCCCGTCAGACTGATCACGTCATCGCCCGTACCGC
>CALGGP010000370.1 GCA_937915885.1 uncultured Selenomonadales bacterium
GGAAAAAAATTTTTTCGATCCCGCCCGCCCACCCTCGAAAAAATTTTTTTCAAAAAGGCTGGCGCCGACGACGCGGGGTGGGAATCGCTGTCCTCAGTTTGGGCGCCGCTGTTGGAGGGCGGGAGCGGCGGCGGCGCCCATATTTTTTTAAAGCCCGAACCGTTGATAAATCTCGTCGACTCGACGCAGGTACCAATTCACATCAAAGCACGCCTCGATCTCCGCGCGCGACAAATATTTTCCGATCTCCTCGTCGCGCTCGACGTTCGTCCGAAAATCTTGCCCCTCGAGCCAACGCTTCATCGCGTTCCGTTGCACCATCACATAAGCGTCTTCGCGCAACACGCCCTTGTTGACCAGCTCGAGCAGCAACCTCTGACTGAAAATCAGCCCGCCCGTCCGATTGAGATTGTGCATCATTGCCTCGGGATATACCAACAGCCGATCGATCAGTTTGATCATCAGCCGCAATTGATAGTCGAGAATGATCGTCGAGTCGGGCAGGATCACCCGTTCCACGCTCGAATGCGAAATGTCCCGCTCGTGCCACAACGTGTTGTTTTCGATCGCCGCCTGCAAATTCGACCGCACCAGTCGAGCCAGCCCGCAAATTCTTTCGCTCGTGATCGGATTGCGTTTATGCGGCATCGCCGACGAGCCCTTTTGTCCCTTTGAAAAATATTCTTCCACCTCTCGAATGTCCGTCCGTTGCAGATTGCGAAGTTCCGTCGCCATCTTCTCGAGCGTCGACGACGCCAGCGCCAGCGCCGACATATACTCCGCGTGACGATCGCGTTGAATGACTTGCGTTGCCAACGGCGCCCGCTCAAGCCCGAGTTTTTGACAGACGATCTCCTCGACGCGCGGATCGATGTTGGAATAAGTTCCGACCGCCCCCGATAATTTTCCGACCGCGATTATTTTTTGCGCCCGCTCGAGCCGATCGATGTCGCGTTCGATCTCCGCGCTCCACAATAAAAGTTTCAATCCGAATGTCATCGGCTCGGCGTGAATCCCATGCGTCCGTCCGACGCACGGCGTCATTTTAAATTCGACCGCGCGCCGCCTCAACACTTCGCGCAAATCCCTCAACAGCCCGAGTAAAATATCGGCGGCGTCCTTGAGCATGAAACAAATCGCCGTGTCCTTCACGTCGCTCGACGTCAAGCCCTTGTGCACATACTTCGACGCGTCGCCGACATTCTCCGCGACATTCGTCAGGAACGCGATAATGTCATGATTGGTCTCGCGCTCGATTTCATGGATTCTGTCAACGTCGAAGTCGGCTTTAGCCTTGACATCGTCGAGCGCCCACTGCGGAGCTTCCCCGAGCTCGACCATCGCCTCGAGCGCCGCGATCTCGACTTTCAAAATCGTCGCCCATTCGTTTCGCTCCGACCACAATTTTTTCATCGGCGCGCTCGTGTATCGTTCAATCATATGCATCACTCCTCGCCGATATTTTACCACGTCGAAAAAAAAAATCCTGCCGCGCGCAATGCGCTACAAGATTGTAATTTTGATGATAAGCCCGTTGTCAATCAGATGTGCAGGAACTCGTTGCACCGCGCCACGCACCGCGCCATGCAATCCATTGCCGAGCGAAATCTCCCCCAGCACTGATTGCCGCAGCGGTCGCACTGACTCCCGCAACCCGTCAAAATCTTATTGTCGACAATCGGTCGGATCAAAAATTTCATTCTACGCCCTCCCGATCTGAATGCCGCACGCCGCGAGCATGCGTCCGGCTTGGAAGGTGCAATCACTGCCACACCGATCGCACTGCCTGCCGCAGTTGCCGGACTGCACACCGCAACTTGCCGATGCCTTCTCGACGAGCGGTCTGATCAAGAATTTCATCTTACATCCTCCCGCTCTGCACGCCGCAACCCAAGCGTCCGGTCTGAACTCCGCAACGCCCGGTCTGAACTCCGCAGCCCATGATCGTTTTTCCGCCGTTCAACGGAGCTACCAAAAACTTCATACTTAACACCACCTTTAATAATTTTTATGTTTAAGAGCCGCCGAGAATCGCCTCTCTTACGGTCGAGCCGTCGGCAATTTTGCAGTGCCCCTCAACATGCGACCAAACAATTTGCCCCAGCAGAGCAATGCATTTATGTCGAAGAGCCGCCGCGAATCGTCTCTCTCACGGTCGAGCCGTCGGCGACTTCGCAACTGCCCTCAACATTCAACGTACCTATGACGCAATTCGAGCCGATAATCGCGTCCTTACATTTGATCACGTCGACTTCGCAATTCTGCAGATTGACTTCGTCGGCGTCGATGCTCTTGATCCGAACGCGCGAATCGGCACTCCGCGCGGAGCCTCCGAAAAATCTCGAGAGAAAACCGCCGTTGATCTCAACGCCGCCGTGCTCGAAAATTTTTATCCGCCCGCATTTGATTGCGCCGATCGAGCCGCCGCGCGACTCCATCACAATTTCTCCCGCGTCGAGATCGTCCGAATGCACGCTGCCCGACACATTCAATTTGCCTTCGACCTTCAGCGTCTTCACTTTGAGCGTGCCGCTGATCGTCGCGTTCTTTGCCGACAACGACGAGCCGGAGCATTCGCCCTCGATTTTTACATCGTCGCAATCAATCTCATCGAACGTGCACGAGCCCGACACCTTCAGACTTTCGAGCTCGCCGTCCGACACGCTGCCAATTCCCGCGATCGTCCGACGGTGCCCGCCCTTATCGACATAAGTAGCTTCGCCCGCAATCTTCATCTCAGAACACCCTCTTTTTGCTGTCGCAGGAACCGAACCGCCAACATTTGGCAAAACAATCATTGCAATCGCTAACGTTGTCGCCAAAATCCTTGGGTCGAACCAAAAATTTTATGTCGCCTCGCCTCCTTTCAACTGCTCGTAATAATACTCGAGCACGCGATCCAAATTATATTTGACGGTGCCGCAAACCGGTTGCCCGTCCTCGGACTTGCGCCGCGCGTCCGCGCAACCGCCCATGCACAGCGGCAGAAGTTTGCACTCTCGACACTTCTCGTGACGGATCGGATTCCACTCGATCCACGACAAATAATTGTCTCGCAACGGCGCCGGATCGAAGTCGCCGACATTGCCGCAACTGCGTTTCAAATCGCCGACGTGATTCCAACACTTGAACAACGAGCCGTGATTGTCGACGACGAACGAATTGACGTAGTCGACACAGCAATAATTTGCGCGCGTCGACGGATAAACCGACATCTTATTTATCGAAAAACCTTTCGCCTCGACCTTCGCGTAGAGCGGAATCATCATGTCGGCGTATTGAGCATTATTGTAGCAGTCGCTCTCGATCGAGCGGCAGATGTCGGTGAACGTCGAGACCTGCCCGAAATCGATCTTCGCATTTTGATATCGATCGAGCCGATTTTTGAGCGTGTCGAGAAGTTCGTCGACGCGATTAATATTTTCCTTGTCGATATTGATGCGGACGATCACATCGAAGTCGTTGTTGAGCAAGACGTTCACCCGATCGATGAGGTGATCGAAGGTGCTCGTGCCGTCGATGTGCCGACGCCGTTTGTCGTGAATGTCCTTCGGACCGTCAATGGTGATCTGCGCGCCGCTGATGCGATAGCGTTTGAAGTGCTCGATATCGGCGTCGTCCATGAGGCTGGCATTGGTGATGATGAACGCGTCGTATTCGACATTGTGTTTTTGACAGAGGGCGAGGAATTTCTCCGACAGCTCGTAAATAATATTTTTGGTGAGAAGCGGCTCGCCGCCGTACCACGTGACTGAAAAATGCCGCGCGGAGTTGAGACGATTTTCGACGAATTTGATCAGTGCCGATTGAACGTCGTCACTCATGACGCCCTTCGGATGGCGCTCGAAACAATATTTGCAACGGAAATTGCAATCGAGAGTCGGAGCGATCGTCAGACCGAAGCGCGTCGTGTCGTACTTGGCGACGTTGCGATAGAACTCTAGCCGATCGGATTCATCGACATCATTCTCGACGATGCACCCCGACAATTTCATGTCGCTGATCAATTGAGGATCGTATTGCGTCTCGTCATAGCGATCGTTTTCAATGTCATCGAGCACGCGCAAAAAATTTTCGTCGACGACCGCCAGCGCGCAAGTGCAGGCTCCGAACGGGCAACGCATGTCAAGTGATCGGAGGCAATAATATTTTATGGACGCCGCCCGCGATCCGTGCTATAATTTCCGATATCATTTTTGAAAAGGAGACTGCTTCAATGTTTGGAGTTAAAAATTCTGTGGCAATCGTGTGCGGCGGCGGTCCGGCGCCCGGCATCAATGCGGTTATCAGCGGCGTCACCGCCGAGGCTTATCGCAAGGGGTGGGACGTGCTCGGCTTCTACGACGGCTTTTCGAGACTGGCGCGCGGCGAGAAAAATTACATCCGCCTCGAGCCGTCCAACATCAGCCGCATTCATCAGACCGGCGGTTGCATCCTCAAAATGTCGCGCTTCAATCCGACGAAGAAAGAATCCGATCTGCGCACGGTCGTCGAGACGCTCACCGAGCTCGGCGTCAATCACCTCGTGACGATCGGCGGCGACGATACCGCCTTCAGCTCCGCGAAAGTCAGTGAGTTTGCGCGCTCGATCGGCAAGACGATCAACGTCGTGCACGTGCCGAAAACAATCGACAACGATCTGCCGTTGCCCGAGGGCGTTCCGACGTTCGGTTTCGAGACGGCGCGCGCGTTTGCCACGACCGAAATTCAAAACCTCATGGAGGACGCAAAGACTTCCAACAATCGCTGGTATTTTACGATCGCCATGGGACGGACGGCGGGTCATCTGGCGTTGGGCATGGGGCGTTCGGCAGGCGCCGCCGTTACCATCATTCCCGAAGAGTTCAAGCAGGATAAAATTCCGCTTCAACAAGTCGTTGATATCATCGTCGGCTCCGTCATGAAACGTTATCTCATCGGCAAAAATTACGGCGTCGCCGTCATCGCCGAAGGCGTCATTGAAAAAATTCGTGAGGAAGATTTTACGGCGCTCGGCACCATCGAGCTCGACGAGCACGGGCACATCAGATATTCGGAGCTCGACTTCGGTCAAATTCTCAAGAAAAAAGTGTTGGCTGAAGTCAAAGAGCTCGGCATCAAACTTTCGATCGTCGACAAGGAGATCGGCTACGAGTTGCGTTGCACGGCTCCGATCGCTTACGACATCGACTATGCGCGTTCGCTCGGTTATGAGGCGATGCAGTTCCTGCTCCGCGGCGACTCGGGCGCGCTGATCTCGATCCAGGACAATAAGGCGGTGCCGATGCGTTTTGAGGACATCAAAGACCCCGAGACCGGCAAGACGGCGGTGCGTCGGGTGAATACCGCCAGCGTGCATTACAAGATTGCGCGCAATTGCATGATGCGGCTCGAAGTTCCCGATCTCGACGATCCGATCGTGGCGAATGCGTTCCGCATGAGTGTCGACGAGTTCAAGGCGCGCTACGGATATCTGTTCGAGGAGGAATGATTGATGAAAGTCATTCTGACGACGGACGTCAAAAAAGTCGGCAAGGCGGGAGAAATTGTCGAAGTTGCCGACGGCTACGGACGCAATTATTTGTTGGCGCGGAAGTTGGCGAAGCCTGCGACGGCGGAGAATATCAATCAGGCGAAGACGAACGCGGCGACTTCCGCGCGGAGAAAAGCGCAAGCGTCGGACGAGGCGCGCTTGTTGGCAAGCCAGCTCGAAAAAGTCAGCTTGATCATTCCTGTGAACGTCGGCAAGGACGGCAAATTATTCGGATCGGTGACGGCGGCGGATATAGCGGAAGCGCTTAAATCGATCAACGGGCTCGACGTCGACAAGCGGAAAATCAATCTCGAGCAGGAAGTGACGGGCGCGGGAGATTACGTCGCCAACGTCAAGCTCGAGCCGGGCATCAGTGCGAAACTGAAATTTACGATCACACAGAAATAATTTTATGGGCGCCGCCGACGCTCCCACCCACCGAGCACGGCGCCCAAATTTTTTTTTGCGATTCCCACCCGCGTCGGCGGCGCCCGACCACATTGCTAACGTTCGTCCGCGTCGGCGTCCACGTCCTTTGTTCACATCGGAGGCGCTCAACCGAGGATGCACAGCGCCCAAATTTTTTTTTTCGATTCTCACCCGCGCCTTCCCTTTAATTCCTAATTCCTAATTCCTCATTCCTAATTATCTTTTCGTCGGCTTCCTGCGAAGGGCGGCTCTTTTTTATTCTCGAATAAGACGGCATTGACTTATTTTTGTTTGAATGCTATCATAGAAAAAATTTTTTGTCGGAGTGATGGCGATGAAATTTGTGGTGCCGATCATTTTTTTGATCCTGATTGTCGGCTCATTGAGATACAGCAGCGGCGAGCCGACCGAAAAACTTGAAACAAAACTGCCGTTATCGGTTTCGACGGCGACGGTCGAGCGAAAGGAAAAATCCGATGAGCTGTGGTTCGCCGGCACGGTCGAGGGCTTGACTTCGGCGATCATCAGCAGTCGATACTCCGATCAAATTTCGGATGTGTACGTCGAAAACGGTCAGACCGTCCGATGCGGCGATGTTTTGTTCACCATCGACAGCAAAGAGTTGGAGAATAATGTGCGTCTCGCCGAAAACGAGCTCCGCAAGGCGCAAGTCAATCACGAAAATATCACCGTCAATCACTCGCGTCAAGAGCAGTTGTTTGAAATCGGAGCGGTGTCGCGAGAGACGCTCGATACTGCGGTCGTACAGTGGAAGACGAGCCGCGCGGATTTGGACGATGCACAGACAAAATTGCAGATCGCGCAAAAAAGATTGACGGACGCGACGGTGACAAGTCCGGTCGACGGCGTGGCGGCGAATAAAAAATTGACGCGCGGACAAATGGTCGCGGCGGGCGAACAATTGATGACGGTTGAGGAGATCGACGCCGTCTACGTGACGATTCAGGTCGAGCAACAGTTCATATCCAAAATTCAGATCGGCACCGTCGCAAGCGTCAAGGTCGATGCTTTTCCCGATCGAACATTCGAGGGACGGGCGGCGGTGCTCAATCCCGTTGCCGGTCGCGACAACCGATTGTTTGAAGTAAAAATCCGCGCGGAGAATACCGAATTTTTATTGATGCCCGGCATGTTTGCGGAAGTTTTGATCGACGGGGGCGAAAAAATTTCGGCGCTCACCGTTCCGCGCGCGGCGGTTATCTCCGTCAAAGGGCAAAATTATATCTACACGTTGAAAGGCAATCGAGCCCAACGACGGCGGATCGAGGTCGGCGAATTGTTTGATGACGACATTGAAATTTTGTCCGGAGCGAACGCGGGCGAAGTCGTGATCGTCGATAACGTTGACAAGCTAAAGGACGGCGACGAAGTTTTGATTCGCGGAGGCGATTTCGCTTGAGCTTACCGGAAATCAGCATTCGCCGCCCCGTGTTTGCGACGGTAATGACGTTGGCGTTGGTGATGATCGGCGTCGCGAGCGTTTTTCGCATGAACGTCGAAGAATATCCGAACATGTCATTCCCTTACGTCACGGTGCAAATAACTTTCGAGGGCGCGCGCCCCGAGCAGATTGACAGTCAGATCACTCGAAAGGTCGAGGAAGCGGTCGGCGAATCGAAAGGCATAAAACACATCACGTCGATATCGAAACAAGGAGTGGCGGAGATCGGCGTCGAGTTCAATTTGGAAATCAATCCGATCGAGGCGACGCAAGACGTGCGCGACAAGTTGAGCGCAATCCGCGCGGAACTGCCGACGGGAATAAACGAGCCGGTGGTGGCGCGCTACGACATGCACGCCGAGCCGGTCGCGGCGCTCGTGTTGACTTCGGACGTTTTGACGCAACGCGAGCTGTCGATCATGGTCGACGACCAAATAAAACCGAGCCTGCAACAAATTGCGGGCGTCGGACAATTAAGCATCTACGGACGGGAAGAACGCGAAATTCAATTGTTGATGCGCCCCGAAAGTTTGCGGGCGTTTTCGTTGCCGCCGACGGAGATATCGGATAAAATCTCGAAAGCGCTGAAAGAAATTCCCGGCGGAAATTTGGAGGACGGCGCGCAAAGATTATCGGTGGTCACGCGCACCAATATTGAAACGCCGAGAGATTTTTCCGAGCTGATGATCGCGGAGCGCAATCGGGCGCCGATTTATTTTCGACAGATCGGCGAGGTGAAAGATGCCGTCAAGGATCGCGACAGCGTTGCGCGCTACGACGGCAAGCCCGCGATCGGGATCGAAGTCGGCAAGCAATCGGGCGCAAACGCCGTCAAGGTCGCCGAAGCCGTCAAGGTCGAGCTGACAAAAATACAATCGGAGCTGCCGACGGACGTCTCGATACAATTGATCAGAGACGACGCCGCCCGCATTCACGAGTCGATAAACGACGTTTGGCTCAACTTGATATTGGGGAGCATCTTTGCGGTGTCGGTGGTGCTGTTGTTTTTGGGCGATGTGCGGAGCACGCTGATAAGCGCGTTGACGATACCGACCTCGTTGACGAGCGCGTTTTTCTTCATGAACGCGGCGGGCTTTACTCTGAACACCATGACGATGTTGGGCTTGTCGCTCGCGATCGGCTTGCTGATCGACGACGCAATTGTCGTGACAGAAAACGTAATGCGTCACGGTCGACAGGGTAAAGAGGCGACGCGGGCGGCGGCGGACGGCACGAACGAGATCGTGTTGGCGGTGACGGCAACTTCGTTGAGCGTCGTCGCGGTGTTTCTGCCGTTGGGATTTATGTCGGGCATCACGGGCGAATTTTTCAAGGAGTTCGGCTTGACGATAGTATTTGCGGTGATGCTGTCGCTGTTCATCTCATTTACTTTGACACCGATGTTGGCGTCGAAATTTTTGCGGCTCGACGGCTCGAACGGAGGATATCTTTACAGGCGCCAACGGATTTTCAGCCGACGGTTCGATCGATTGGCGGAGCATTATTCCGTTTGGTTGAAAAAAATTCTTGAGCGACACAGAAAAAAAGTCGCGGCGACGGCGTTCGGATTGTTTTGCGGCAGTCTCGCGTTGTTGCCGCTTTTGGGGACGGATATGATGCCGCCGACCGACAAAGGACAATTCACCGTCAAATACGAAGTGCACGAGGGAATGTCGCTCGAGGCGAAAGAATTGTTGTCGCAACGAATGACGGCGATATTGTTGAACACCGCAGGCGTGGCGCATGTCTTCGCAACGAACGGCACGACGGGCGATCAGGAATTGTTTGTGACGCTCGTCGATAAAAGCGAACGCGCATTCGGACAATCGGAAATCATTTCGACGATACGGCGGGAGCTCAACGCGCTGCCGGGGGTGTACATCAGCGTCGAGGGCTTGACGGACATGGGCGCAAAGCCCGTCGGTATTTCCGTCAAAGGCGCCGACATAAATTTATTGGGCGAGGCGTCGGAGCGGATCATTCGGCTGTTGGAAGGCATGGACGGCGTCATCGACATAACGTCGACGTATCGCCCCGGCAGTCCGCGTCTGTCGATCCTGCCCAAAGAAAGTCGCGCGCACGACTCGGACGTTTCAAACGAATCGATCGGAATGACGGTCGGGATAATGTTGGAAGGAATCAAGCTCGGCAAATTCAACGACGCCGAAGAGCAGGTCGATGTGCGCTTGCGATTGATTGACAGCGGGCGCGAACGTCCGAGTCAACTGAACATGATCGAAGTGCCGACCGCGCGGAGCGATGAAAACGGCAACGCCCGATTGATCCCGCTGTCGTCGGTGGCGAATTGGAAATACGATACAACGCCTTCGGCGATCAATCGCTACGATCGACAAAAGGAAGTGCGCATATCGGCGAATCTCGACGGTTTATCGTTGGGCGAGTTTGAAGATAATTTGGCGCGAGAGCTTGAAAATGTCGAGTTGCCCGACGGAGTATATCTCGACAACGCGGGCGAGGCTGAAGAGATGGACGATATGATGCGCGACATGCTGACGGCGTTGATCATGTCGGTGGCGTTCATCTTCATGGTTTTGGCGGCGCAATTCGAGAGTTGGAGCGAGCCGTTCACGATCATGGCGGCGCTGCCGTTGGCGTTTATCGGCGCGCTGTTGGGCTTGTTGATTTTCGGCAGTCAACTTAGTATGATATCGGGGATCGGGATATTGCTGTTGATGGGATTGGTGACGAAAAATGCGATCCTGCTCATCGACTTTGCGAAAAATCGGATCGCCGACGGAATGAATTGCGACGAGGCGTTGACGGCGGCGGGTCGCATTCGCTTTCGACCGATTTTGATGACGACGCTTGCGATGCTCCTCGGGATGTTGCCGCTTGCGCTGTCGATCGGACCTGGCGCGGAGGCGCGAGCTCCGATGGCGCATGCGATCCTCGGCGGGCTGATCACGTCGACGCTTTTGACATTGGTCGTAATCCCGTGCCTGTATTCTTTGTTGCACGGTTTGAAAAAACGAAAGGAGTGCGGAGCTTGGCATTCGACAGAGAAGAATTGCTGCGAAAATTGACGTTGGCGTTGGCACTCAACCCCGGCATGACGATGACGGAGCTTGCCGTCAAAACGGGCATCAGCAAAGCCAGTCTGCATCGGATTTACGCGACGAAAGAAAATCTGCAGAACGTCATCGTTGAGCGGCTGAAAAAAATCCCCGTCGAGCTCGGGCTGATCATCGACGGGGCGCACGAAAATTATTTGGGGGATTTGCGGGATTTGATATCGGTGCTGTACAAAAATCGGGCGTATATTTTATTCATGTTCCGCGACAAAATTGACGATGCGGAGTGGAAGAGGTGCGAAGAAAAGCTGACGGATTTTTTCCGTGAGGGGCAACGGCAGGGCATTTTGAGTTCCGATTTTACGGTCGAGATGATGGTGTATATATTTTCGGGCATGTCGACTTGGATGATGGGCTTGCAAGCGGAGCGCGATGATTTGTCGGAGCGCGAAGTCGAAGAAATAATTTTTAAGGCGCTCCTCAACGGCATAAAAAAATAATTTTTGAGCCCGCCCGTTGTCAACTGAGTTGCCGAGCAGGAAAGGGCGCCGCCGCCGCTCCCGCCCTCCGAGCACGGCGCCCAAATTTTTTTTTTGCGATTCCCACCCGCGTCGGCGGCGCCGTCCTTTGTTCACATCGGAGGCGTCCAACGGAGAATGCGGCGCCTGCCCCCGTGTTAGCTCCTCAACGGCATAAAAAATAAGACGGTATTGACTTATTCAAAATGACGTGGTATGATATCGAAAATAAATCAATGGTGTCTTAAAAGCACAGGAGGTATACTCTCATGAAAGTATCAAGTGATGTTCCGAAGGCGGAGAAGCCCGACGTCGATATTACATTGAGTCAATCGCCCAAGTCCGAAAAAACGACGAACGCCGACGATTATTTTAACCCGAAGGATCGCGTCGACATATCGAATGAAGCTCGCGAACTGCAAGCTCGAGCGGACGTAAGATTGGTAAAAACGCCGGAAAAAATCGAAACGGCTCAGAGGACGGAGCAGAGCGATCAAAATCGGCTGAATTTGATTGCGTCGAAGATCATGCAGGGGCAAAATGTTTCGCCGTCGGAGGAACGCACCTTGAAGGAGAGTAATCCTCAACTCTACGCGCGCGCGAAGGCGAAGGCAAAACTCGTCGGTTGATTTTTGAATCAAAACAAATTATGACGACGGAAAATTAAAAGGGCACCTCCGCAGAGGCAGCCCCTTTCTTTAATTCCGCATTCCTAATTCCTAATTCCTAATTGCCTTTTACGCGCGCTCGATGTAATTGCCCGTCCGCGTGTCGATGCGGAGCACGTCGCCTTCGTTGATGAACAGCGGCACACGCACATCATAGCCCGTCTCCAATTTCGCCGTCTTAGACGCGCCCGTCGCCGTGTTGCCTTTCACCGCCGGCTCGCACTCGATCACTTTCAACTCGACACTGTTCGGCAACGTCACACCCAATAATTTTCCGTTGAAGCTCTGAACGTTCGCTTCCATGTTCTCCTTCAGGAAGTTGAGCGCCGACCCGAGTTGATCCTCCGTCAGTTCGATCTGATCGTAAGTCTCGGTGTCCATGAAAGTATATTGCCCGTCCGTCTCGTAGAGGAATTGCATCTTCCGACTCTCGAGACGCGCTTGCGGCATTTTTTCATTCGGATTGAACGTGCGCTCGACCACCGCGCCCGTCTCCACATTTTTTATTTTCGTTCGGACGAACGCCGCGCCCTTGCCCGGTTTGACGTGTTGAAAGTCAACTATCTGCCACGCCGCGCCGTCGATTTCTATCGTCAGCCCCGTCCGAAAATCAGTACTGCTTATCATCAAATCGCCTCCTATTGACAAAACGAATTATAATATCCGTGTCAAGTTCAGTCAACAGGGAGGTTTTGTTATGCTTCACTTCTTCGACGGCGCCATGGGCACCCTCCTGCAAGCCGCCGGTCTGCCTGCGGGCGCCGCCCCCGAGTCGTTTAATCTCGAGCACCCGTCGATCGTCGAGAATATTCATCGTCAATACATCGACGCCGGAGCCGACATCATCACTACAAACACTTTCGGCGCCTCGCCGCTCAAATTGAAACACTTCGATCTCGACGGTCGTCTCGACGCGATCAATGCGGCGGCAGTTGAGGTTGCTCGACAGGCTATCGACGGTCGGAAAATAAAAATCGCCGCCGACATCGGACCGTCGGGACGGTTTATCGAGCCGATCGGCGATCTGTCATTCGACGACGCCTATGAAAATTTTTATGCTCAAGCTCTGGCGTTGTCGACGGCGAAGCCCGATTATTTCATTCTCGAGACGTTCATCGATCTGCAAGAAATTCGCGCGGCGCTCCTCGCATGCAAAGCGGCGGCTCCGTCGATCCCTATCATCGCTCAAATGTCGTTCCAAGCCGACGGTCGGACTGTCACAGGCACGCCGCCCGAAGTAGCCGCGCTCACTCTGTCGAAACTCGGCGCGTCGATAGTCGGCGTCAACTGCTCGCTCGGTCCCGAAGATTTGATCGGCGTCGTTGAAAAAATGCGTCGACACTGCGCATGTCCGATCAGCTGTCAACCGAACGCGGGGCTCCCGACGCTCGTCGACGGCAAAACAATTTTTCCGCTCAACGCTTCGGACTTCGCGTCATTCGCTCCGAAATTGATCCAAGCGGGCGCGTCATACCTCGGCGGATGTTGCGGCACTTCGCCCGATCACATCAGAGCGCTCGTCAAAGAATCGGTCGGTGCGGAATCACCGGCGCCCGCTCGAAAATATTCTCTGTCGTTGGCGTCGCGGACAAAATTTATTGCCATCGATAAAAATCCGATCATGATCGGCGAAAGGATCAATCCCACCGGTCGAAAAAAACTCCGCGCGGAAATTCAAGCGGGCTCGATGCTCACCGTCAAACGCGACGCCGTCAACCAAGTCAAGGCGGGGGCGTCGGTGCTCGACGTGAATATGGGCGTGCCGGTCGACGATCCCGTCGCGCTGATGCGAAACGCGGTCTCGAGCCTGGCTCAATTGGTGGACGTGCCGTTGGCGATCGACACCGCCGATCCGAAGGCGCTCGAGGCAGGGCTGATCGCATTCCCGGGTCGCGCACTGATCAATTCCGTCGATGACGAACGATGCGAAACGTTTCTGCCGCTGGCGAAAAAATACGGCGCGGCAATCATCATACTGCCGGTGACGAAGGCGGGGCTGCCTCGGACGGTCGACGAACGGATCGCAATCGTCAAGCGAATAATTTTGCGGGCGCGGGAGATCGGCTTGACGGACGACGACTTTTTATTGGACGCGCTGACGACGACGCTCGCCGCCGACAAAGACTCCGCGCGGAACGTTTTGTTGACGTTGCGGGAATATCGGCAGTTGGGCTTGCCGTCGACGATGGGGCTGTCGAACATCTCATTCGGGCTGCCCAATCGACCGTTGATCAACGCGACGTTCTTTGCGCAGGCGCTGACGGCGGGCTTGACGGCGCCGATCATCAATCCGTTCGACGAAATGATTCAATCGACATTCGCGGCATCGAAGGCACTGCTCGGATTCGATCCTCAAGCGGCGGAGTTCAGTCGGCGTGCGGCGCAATCGACGGAAGTCTCGACGGTCGAAAAAATCATCGACGATCCGATCGAAGGATTGAAGATCGCGATCATCAACGGCGACGGAGATGCGGCGGTGTCGCTTGTCGAAAAATGTCCGTCGGAAAAATTCACGGACGTGCTCAACGCGGCGATGGCGACGGTCGGAGAAAAATTTTCGACGGGGAAATTATTTTTGCCGCAGGTGCTGTTGAGCGCTCAAGCGTTGCAGTCGGCGTTCGATCGGTTTCAAGAATTAAATCCGTCGGCGTCGGTCGAAAGCAAAGGGACGGTGGTGCTGGCGACGGTGAAAGGCGACGTGCACGACCTCGGAAAAAATATCGTCGGGGCGCTGATGAAAAACGCGGGCTTCAACGTGATCGATCTGGGCAAGGACGTTGAGCCGGAGTTGGTGGTGCGCGCGGCGCTCGACAATGAGGCGTTCCTGATCGGATTGTGCGCGCTGATGACGACGACGTTGCCTGCAATCGACGAGACGATAGCGGCAATCCGCGCGGCGGGCATTCGATCAAAGGTGATGGTCGGAGGCGCGGCGGTGGACAAAAATTATGCGGCGTCGGCGGGCGCGGACTTTTACGCCGAAGACGCCGTCGAGGCTGTCAATCAGGCGCAGTCTGTAGCCCGTTAAAAATTATGAGGGCGCCGTCGACGCTCCCACCCACTGTGCACGGCGCCCAACTGAGGCAGCGGTTCCCACCCCGCGCCGACGGCGCCCCATTGCTCGGTTCCTGCCAAGGAACATGGGGTGGGTGGACGGAAAAATAAAATCGTTGGCGGCGGCGCCCCTCTTTTCAGTCAAAGATTAGGCGAGCAGAAAAGAATCCGTCGTCGACGGCGCCCGCCCCTTCATTCCTAATTCCTCATTCCTAATTGAAAAAAAAAGCCCCGCAGGGATCCCAGCCCCGCAGGGAAATTTTTTTTTACGCTCAATAATATTGACTCGGGAGCGCCGAATGATCTCCGCCGAGATAATCTTGTATCGCCAGCGAATATACCAGCCGCCGATCCTTCGCAAACTGTACCACGTCGAGCACCGCCGCCGCCGTGTCGAGGCTCGTCAAGCACGGCACCCCGATCTCCACCGCCGCACGTCGAATTTTAAATCCGTCGCGCACCGACAGCGAACTCTGATCATTGATGAAACTGTCGCTGAGCGTGTTGACCACCATGCAAATTTGCCCGCTCCGAAGCATTTTTATGATGTCCGCCGAGCGCTGATGCACCTTGCCGACCAGTTTTGCGTCGATGCCCGCCTCCGCGAACGCCTTCCGCGTTCCTTCCGTCGCCGCCAACTCGTAGCCGCAATCCGCGAACAGCGCCGCCAACTTCACCGCCTCGTCCTTGTCGCGATCCGCCACCGTGAACAAGATGCACGGTTTTGACATCGATTTTGATTCGCCCACAGGCAACACCGTCCCCGCCGCCAACAATCCTTTGTACAGCGCGCGGCTGAAGTGATAATCGAAGCCTACGACTTCGCCCGTCGAGCGCATCTCCGGTCCGAGCCCGACTTCCACGCCCTGCATCTTCGCCAGCGAAAACACCGGCACCTTCACCGCGTAGTACGGTTTCTTCGGTCGATTGACGATCGATTTGCCGAGTTTGAATCCGACCGCCGCTTGCGTCGCCAAGTCGACCAGATCGATCCCCGCCGCCTTGCTGATAAACGGGATCGTCCTCGAGCTGCGCGGATTGACTTCCAACACGAACACTTTGCCGTCGGCGATCACGAACTGAATGTTGAGCAGTCCCTGAACGTCAAGCGCCCGCGCCAGCGTTGTTGTGTAGTTGGTGACCGTTTCGAGCGTCGGCTTGTCGACCGACAGCGGAGGAAATACCGCTATGCTGTCGCCCGAGTGCACGCCCGCGCGCTCGACGTGTTGCATGATGCCGCCGATCAAAACCGTTTCGCCGTCGCTCACCGCGTCAACGTCGAGCTCCGTGCCCGGCAAATATCTGTCGACGAACACCGGATGCTTGCCGTCCGACGCCGCGATCGCCCGTTGCACGTAAGCCGTCAACTCTTCGTTGTTGTAGACGACCTGCATCGCGCGCCCGCCCAACACATAACTCGGTCGCACCATCAGCGGATAATCGATCCGTGCCGCCGCATTGAGCGCCTCTTCGACGGTGAAGATCGCCGCGCCTTTCGGTCGAGGAATGTCGAGCCCTTCGCAAAGATTATCGAACGCGTCCCGATCTTCCGCGCGGTTGATGTTCTCGACCGACGTCCCGAGGATGAAGTAGCGATCCTTATCGTCGAGCTCGCCGTCGAGCGCCACGCCCAAATTGATCGCCGTCTGACCTCCGAACTGCGCAATCACTCCGACCGGCGCGTCCTTCGACTCGTACTCGATGATGTTCTGAACGTCCTCGAGAGTGAGCGGCTCGAAATACAATCGATCGCTCGTGTCAAAATCCGTCGATACCGTCTCGGGGTTGTTGTTGATGATGATCGCAAACTTGCCGAGCTTCTGAAGCTGTCGCACGCAACGGACGGAGCAATAATCGAACTCGACGCCCTGACCGATGCGGATCGGGCCCGAGCCGAGCACGATCACTTTGTCATGCGCCGACGGCAATCGATCGGAAGTCTCCGCGTTGTACGTCGAATAAAGGTACGGCGTTTGCGCATCGAACTCCGCCGCGCACGTGTCGACCATCTTGAAATGCGGCAGCAATCCGATCGATTTGCGACGCCGTCTGATCTCCGCCGTCGAGCCGCCGCTCAACTCCGCGATCGCCACATCGGGCAGCCCGATTTTTTTCGCCTCGATCAACAGCTCGTCGCTGAGCGCGGATTTATTTTGGGCGCCGCCAACGCTCCCGCCCACGGAGCTCGGCGCCCGACTTACGGAGCGGTTCCCACCCGCGTTGTCGGCGCCCGCCTTCGACGATTGCGCGGCGGCTCCCGATTCGTCGGTGCCCGCCTTCGACGGTTGCAAAGCGCCTTCCGATGTGTCGGCGTCCGCCTTCGACGGTTGCAAAGCGCCTTCCGATTCGTCGGCTCCGCGCGGAGCGGTCGAAGATTGAGCGGCTCCCTCGGGGGTTTGGGGGCTTGCCCCCAGAGGGAGGGTGGGTGGGATCAATTTTTTCTCGACTTCGGCGATGTTTTTGATCTTGTCGAGGAACCATCGATCGATCAACGTTTCTGCCGCGATCTCTTCGACCGTCAACAAATTCCGACGAAACGCTTCCGCGATCGCAAACAATCTCTCGTCGTCGACGCGCTTTGCATGACGCACAACCTTCTCGTCCGACCAATCCGCGAACTTTTTCAAGTACAATCGATTCGCGCCGATCTCCAGCGACCGCACCGCCTTCAACAGCGCCGCCTCAAATTTCCGATCGATCGCCATCACTTCGCCCGTCGCCTTCATTTGCGTCCCGAGCGTCTTGTCGGCGTAATAAAATTTATCGAACGGCCACCGCGGATATTTGATCACGCAATAATCGATCGACGGCTCGAAACACGCCTTCGTCTTGCCCGTGACATCGTTCGTGATCTCGTCGAGCGTCAAGCCCGCCGCTATCTTCGCGCTCACCTTTGCAATCGGATATCCCGTCGCCTTCGACGCCAACGCCGACGACCGAGACACGCGCGGATTGACCTCGATCACGAAATACTCTTGACTGTGAGGATCGAGCGCGAATTGGATATTGCAACCGCCCTCGATTTTCAACGCCCGAATAATTTTGATCGACGCCGACCTCAACATCTGAGCCTCGACATCAGACAACGTTTGCGTCGGAGCCACGACTACGCTGTCGCCCGTGTGCACGCCGACGGGATCAATATTTTCCATATTGCAGATGCAGATGCAGTTGTCGTTGGCATCGCGCATCACTTCATACTCAATCTCTTTATAACCGAACAGCGACTTCTCGATCAGCACCTGACCGATCATCGACGCCTTCAGCCCGCGCACCGCTATATCGATCAGCTCATTCGTCGAGTTCGCAAAGCCGCCGCCTTCGCCCCCGAGCGTATACGCCGGACGCACGATCACGGGGAAGCCGATTTTTTTTGCGAACGCGACCGCGCTGTCAACGTCCTCAACGATCGTCGATTGCGCGACCGGCTCATTGATCGCCTCCATCGCTTTCTTGAACAGATCGCGATCCTCCGCATGTCGGACGGCGTCCGTCGACGTGCCGAGCACTTTGACGTTGAATTTTTTCAACACGCCCGCGTCCTCGAGCTTGACGGCAAGGTTGAGCCCCGCCTGCCCTCCGAGCGTCGCCAACAATCCGTCGGGGCGCTCCTTCTCGATTACGTGCGTCAAAAATTCCAGCGTCAACGGCTCCATGTAAACTTTGTGCGCGGTGTCGACGTCCGTCATGATCGTCGCGGGGTTCGGATTGACGAGCACCACCGTAAATCCTTCGTCGCGCAACGCCCGACACGCTTGAGTCCCCGCGTAATCGAACTCCGCCGCCTGCCCGATCACGATCGGTCCCGACCCGATCACGAGCACTTTATTCATCGATTGTTTTTTCGGCATAAACATTCTCCTCTCAACCGTCCGCGCGGACAAAAAGTCTGTCGAACATGAACGCGCAATCGTTCGGACCGGGCGACGCCTCGGGATGGAACTGAACGCTTTCGACCGGCAGGCTGTGATGTTTCAAGCCTTCGATGGTGCCGTCGTTGAGCGAGACGCAAGTGATGTCGAGCGGAACGTTTTCGAGCGATTTTTCGTCGACGGCGTAACCGTGATTCTGGCTGGTGATGTAGCAGCGATTGTTGCTCAAAAATTTGACGGGCTGATTGACGCCGCGATGTCCGAATTTGAGTTTGAAAGTCTTTGCGCCGAGCGCGCGCGCGATCAATTGATGTCCGAGGCAAATGCCGAAAATCGGTTTTTTGTCGAGCAGAATTTTTATCTGATCGGTGATGTGATCGAGGTCGGCGGGATCGCCGGGACCGTTCGACAAAAAGATCAGATCGGGCTCGAGCTTCAAACAATCCTCTGCGGTCGTCGATGCGGGCATGACGATCACTCGGGCGCCGCGCGTGACGAGGCTGTCGAGAATGTTTCGTTTGATGCCGAAGTCGTAGACGGCAACTTTCAAGCCGTCGCTGTCGCCGTTGAGCACGTATTGTTGATCGCACGTGGCAATGTCGACGACCTTCGGGTTGAGCTTTTGATTGAGCGTCCGATCGATCTCCGATTGCGGCGTGTCGACAGGAAAAAGCCCGCCCTTCATGGTGCCGCTCGAGCGCAACTTGATCGTCAACGCGCGGGTATCGACGCCGGTGAAGCACGGGATTTTGTATTGAGTCAAAAAATCGGCGAGAGGCGCTTCGCATTCAGAGCCCGACGGTTGAGTGCAAAGTTCGGCGCAGATGAGCGCGGAGCACAGCGGGCGCTTCGATTGATTGAATTTGCGATTGACGCCGTAATTGCCGACGAGCGGATAAGTCAACGCGACGATCTGAGTACAATACGACGGGTCGGTGAGGATGTCCTGATAGCCTTCCATACCGGTATTAAAAACGACTTCGCCGAAAGCGGAGTCGCCAATCAAAAATCCGTTGAAGACGGAGCCGTCTTCGAGAACGAGTTTACCGCGCATAATATTCCTCCTAACAATTTTGTCGTTGCGATCGGATTTATTTTTTGTGGCGCCGTCGATTTTTTTTAGGGCGCCGCCAACGCTCCCACCCTCCAATGGCGGCGCCCAACCGAGTCCGGCATGCCCACCCCGCGTTGACGGCGCCCAAGTGTGGACGCAGTTGCCGCCCCGCGTCGGTGTCGCCCGACTGAGATCGCGGTTGTCGCCCCGCGTCGGCGGTGCCTTTTATTTTGAAAAAAATTTTTTCATGGGCGGGTGGGCGGGTGAAAAAATTTTTTTCCGAACCCCGAAGGCTCAAAGTTTGTAGACGAGTTTGCCTCCGCAGATCGTGTGCGTCACTCGACCCGTCAATTTTTTTCCGTCGAACGGCGAGAACTTTGCTTTCGAGTAAAATTTTTTCGCGTCCACCGTCCACTCGAGCGCCGGATCAAATATCGCCACGTCCGCCTTCGACCCTACGCTCAACGTCCCCGCGTCCAGCCCGAATAATTCTGCCGGCGCCCACGTCATTTTCTCTATCAAATTCACCAGCGTCATCCGCCCCGTCGACACCAACTCCGTCAACAGCACCGCCAACGACGTTTCAAGTCCCGGGAAGCCGCTCGGCGCTTGATCATACGGCAGCTCCTTTTCGTAAATCGCGTGCGGCGAATGATCCGTCACTATGCAATTGATCGTCCCGTCGATCAGCCCCGCCAATAACGCGTCGCAATCCTCTTGCGTCCGCAGCGGCGGATTGATTTTCGTCGTCGCGTCCGACGGATCAACTATGTCGTCCGTCAACGTCAAATGTTGAGGCGTGCACTCCGCGCTCACTCGCACCCCGCGCATCTTCGTCGCTCGAATGATGTCCACCGACCGCGCCGACGACACATGCGCGAAATGCACTCGAGCCCCCGCGTAATCCGCCAACAGACAATCGCGCGCAATCGCTATATCCTCCGCAATCGCCGGTCGACCTTTCAGCCCCAACCGCGCGGAGTTGAGCGATTCGTTCATCGAGCCGCCCTTGACGAGCGTCGTCTCCTCTTCATGACAGATCACAATCTTGTCGAGCGGCTTTAAATAGTCGAGCGCGTTCAAAAACATCTTCGCGCTGTCGACAAAATGTCCGTCGTCCGAAAACGCCACCGCTCCGACTTCGTCCATTTGCGCCAGCTCCGCCAACTGCTCGCCCTGTTGTCCTTTCGTCAACGCCCCGATGATTTTTATGTTGATCAGTCCGACTTCCGCCGCCCGATCGATCATCGCCTCGACCAAATACGGATTGTCGACCACCGGTTTTGTGTTCGGCATCGTCGCTACCGTCGTGAAGCCGCCCGCCGCCGCTGCTCGCGCGCCCGACTCGAAATCCTCTTTATACTCCTGCCCGGGCTCGCGAAAATGCACGTGCATGTCGATCAGCCCCGGCACCACGATTTGTCCCGTCGCGTCGATCGTCTCGTGCGCTTGAAAGTCTATCGACGGAGCCACCGCCGCTATGTGATCGTCGACGATCAGCACGTCCGAAATTTGATCGATGCCGTTTGCGGGATCGACCACCCGTCCGTTTTTGATCAGCAACGAATGATTTATTTTCGCCAATTACAGCACCTCCCTGTCGCCGCTGAGCGTCAACAACAACAGCGCCATTCGCACAACCGACCCGTTGTTGACTTGCGCGCGGATTGCCGACTGCTCGCAATAATTTACGTCGAACGCGATCTCGAGCCCGTTGTTTTGAGGACCCGGATGCATCACGAGCGCGTCGGGCTTCGCCAACTTCAACCGTCGCGCGTCGAGCCCGAAATATCTCGAGTACTCGTCCGCCGAAGGGATCAGCCCCGCCTGCATGCGCTCGAGCTGAAGGCGCAACACGATCACCACGTCGGCGTCTTTGATCGCGTCCTCGACCGTCGCATGCACCGTCACCGACGGATCGACGAAGCGCGGCAACAATGTCGGAGGCGCGGCAAGATGAATGTCGGCGCCGAATTTTTTGAACGCCTCCATGTCCGAGCGCGCGACGCGGCTGTGGAGGATATCTCCGAGGATCGCGATCTTGAGCCCTTTCATTTGATCGATCGGCGCCTTCAATTGATGGATCGTCAGCAGGTCGAGCAGCGCTTGAGACGGGTGCGCATGACAGCCATCCCCCGCGTTGATGATGATCGGTTTGACGACGTTTGCGGCGAATTGCGGCACGCCCTCCGATTTGTGGCGAATGATCATCGCGTCGACCGCCATTGCCTCGATCGTCAGAAGCGTATCGCGAACGGATTCGCCCTTGACCACCGACGACGTTGACGCGTTGATCGAGATCACGTCGGCGCCGAGATATTTTCCCGCCAGCTCGAAAGAACTGCGCGTGCGCGTCGACGGCTCGAAAAACAGATTGACGATCGCCTTGCCGCGAAGCGACGGCAATTTTTTGATGCTGCGCTTGAGCACGGACTTCAACTCGACGGCGGTGTTTAGGATCAGCCGAATTTGATCGGCGTCGAAGTCGGCAATCTGAATGACGTCGCGACCGGCAATCGAAACATTACTTTGCAAACGGATCACTCCCTTGCGAAAATTTGACGCGCGTATTCTATCATCAAACGTTCAGTGATGCAACGGCTGTTGAAATCTTGTTTTGATGCAAGTCGCGAGGCAGATCAGCGCGAAAACAATTCCGGCGGGATAAGTGATCGAGGTGGCGAGCTCGAAACCTTCTTTCGCCTGCAAAATATAAGTGCAAGTGACGACCGACATGAACAGCGCGGGGATCAGCGAGATCAGATACGCGCTCGAATTGGGACGCGTGCGATGGAGATAAACGGCGCCCGTCCAGAGGATCATCATTGCGAGCGTCTGATTCATCCACGAAAAATATCTCCAGATGACGTTGAAGTCGATCTGCGTCAAGATGCCGGCGATCACCAACAGCGGGATCGCGAGCTTGAGGCGATTCGACATCGAAACCTGCTCGAGTTTAAACCAATCGGCGAGTATCAATCGAGCGGCGCGGAGTGCGGTATCGCCCGAGGTGATCGGGCAAGCGACGACGCCGAGCATGGCGAGCGTCACGCCGACACCCGAGCCCATAAATCCGACGCAAATATCGTAGACGGCGCCGCCGGGACCGCCCGCCTTCAAAGCCGCTGCGAGCCCGCCCGTCGATTCAAAGAACGTGACGCCCGCCGCCGCCCAGATCAGCGCGATCAAACCTTCCATGACCATGGCGCCGTAGAAAACCGGTCGAGCGAGGCGTTCGGATTTCAAGCAGCGTGCCATCAACGGAGATTGCGTCGAGTGAAAACCGCTGATCGCTCCGCACGCGACCGTGATGAACATCAACGGCCAAATCGGGAGCGGATCGTCGGACGGATATAAATTGGCGAGTTGCATTTCGGGCATGGTGTGACCGCCGACGCCGAGGAGCATTCCGCCCATGATTCCGACTGCCATGATGATCAGCGCCGCGCCGAACAGAGGATAAAGCCGCGCGATCACCGTGTCGATCGGCAGCAGCGTCGCGAGGAAGTAGTAGATTAAAATTGCGGCGAGCCACGGCATGAGCGGCGAGGCGGTGAGCTTTGCGATCAACATTGCCGGTCCCGTCAAAAAGACCGTGCCGACGAGTACCATCAGCACGACGAGGAACACGCGCATCACAGTCAAAATCGTATCGCCGAGTTCGTTGCCGACGATTTCTGTGATCGATTTTCCGCCTTCGCGCAGCGACATCATGCCCGCGAGATAATCATGCACTCCGCCCGCAAAAATCGTTCCGATCACGATCCAAAAATAAACGACGGGGCCCCACAACGCTCCGCCGAGCGCGCCGAAGATCGGACCGAGCCCCGCGATGTTGAGCAATTGGATCAGAAAAACTTTCCACGTCGGCAGCGGTACGAAGTCCACGCCGTCTTTTTTCGTTATCGCCGGCGTCGGTCTGTCCGTCGGCTTGAAGAATTTTTCTATCAGACTGCCGTAGACGAAAAAGCCTACAATCAGCGCGAAGAGCGCAACTAAAAATGTTATCATAAAAATTCACCTCGGCGGCGATTATACCACTTTCTAAATTCATCGTACAGGAAAGAATTTTCTACC
>CALGGP010000371.1 GCA_937915885.1 uncultured Selenomonadales bacterium
ACGCAGGGGCGTGACCTTCAAAGAAGTTGGGCGCTGTCGACGCAGGGGCGTGACCGTTAAAAGTGGCGGGCGCCGCCGACGCGGGTGGGCATGCAGTCCTTCGTTGGGCGCCGCTGTTGGTGGGCGGGAGCGTCGGCGGCGCCCCATTAAAACTCTCGGCGTACTCTCGATCGCTCGGAGCCCCGACAATAAAAAACGCCGCCTCATACTCCGCGCGGAGCACTCGAACGATCTCCGCAAAATATTCCTTCGGATAAGTTTTCAACTCGAACGTCCCCTTGACGCACAACGCGATCTTTTTTTTCGCCGACGGCAATCGTTCAAACAATCGATCGACCTTCGCCCGAGCCTCGTCCGTGATTCGAGCGAACACCGGCTCCGCCCAACCGTCGAGCCCGAAAAATTTTTTTACGATCGTCTGATACGTCCGAGCCTGCAACGTCCGATCCAAATCATGATCAATCGCAATAACGTCGGTATAAAGTTTCGTCACCCGACTTTTTTTGTCGTCGAAAACTTTATCGGCGCCAACTCGTTTCGGAATCCGCGCCAACCACGCCAACAGCGCCGGACGCAATTTCCGATCAAGCGAAATGTAAAGATCGAAACGGCGTCGGCGAATATCTTTGACGGCGGAGAAAATTTTCGTCACGGACCGATCCTTTGCGCGATAATCGAGAATGATCACATCGTCGACGACGGGATTGTTGACGACGGCATCGGCGACGACGCGCTTGACGAGCATCGTGATGCGGGCGTCGGGAAAATTTTTTTTGATCAGCGCGAGCGCGCTCGTGGTGAGAACGACATCGCCGAGATTGACCAGCGCGCTGACGAGAATGTTTTTATACATCGAATTACTCACTTTCGGTGACGTGGGCGTTTTCGCGGTCGAGGTAATAAAGTTTGACGTACTTAGCCATCGTATAGAAGAAGTGAAACGCCGACAACACAAAACCGATGCGCCCGTCGAGGAAGCCGCCGCGCAAGAAATACATGCGGAACGACGCCCAAATCGGGTGCGCAATCATGTCGAGCAGCGACGCGGATTTGCCTTCGGACTTCGCCTTTCGAGCGGCAAGGGTGGTGTAGAAATTCAGCTTGTTGAAGTAATGCTCCCAATCGCGATAAGGATAGTGGACGAGGTATTCACTCGACGGCAGTTGAATTTCCCGACAGTCGTGATGAATTTTGGGGTGGACAAAGCCGGTGACGTAGGAGCCCGCGCGCGGGAGCAATCGGACGACGTAGTCGGGGAACCAGCCGCCATGCTTGAGCGGTTGCCCCCAAAAATAACTGAGGCGCGCGACGGCGTAAGCGATTGAGCGATCGTCCGCGCGGAGAATTTTTTTGATGTGCTCGGACAATCGATCGGTGGCGCGCTCGTCGGCGTCGATGAAAAAAATCCAATCGCACGACGCCTGCTCGATGGCGAAAGTTTGTTGCGCGCCCCAATCGCCGTTGAGCGCATGAGAGATCACCTTGGCGCCCTTGTCTCGAGAGATGTCGGCGGTGCGATCGGTGGAGCCGTCGTCGATGACGATGATCTCGTCGGCGAAACTTTTGACGCTGTCGATGCAGGCGCCGATAAATTTTTCCTCATTCTTGGCGAGGATCAAAACGGAAACATCAGCCATGTAAATTCTCCGATTGAATAATATTTTGGAGGCGGCGGGCGAAATTTTGAGGCGAATACTCGTCGGAGGCGGCGCGGAGTGCTTGACGGTATTGATCGAAATTCCGATCGAAGTCGTTGATGAAAGTCTCGAGTACGCGTCCGAGCTCGACGGTGTTGCCGCTCGAAAACGTTTCGCCGATGTGAAATCGATCAAACACTTCGGGATTCATATCGTCACTGGCGACGACGGGCTTTTGGAAGCCGATCGCCGTAAAAAGCATGCCGCCCCAATGATAACGGTAGCGGGGCGCGGAATAAGGCATTAGAAGAGCGTCGACGTCGGCGATGGCGCGTTGCCACTCGGCGCCGATCAAACCTTCGTGTCGGAATGTGATCGGGCAATCGGAATATTTTTTGATGATGCGCTCGAAATCGGAGGCGTCCTCGTCGTGCATGGTCGAGCCCTGAACAATCAATTCTACGGGGCGGGAATATTGACGGTTGAGATAAACGTCGAGGAGAGCCTCCAATTTCTTTTCGCGACGGTATTGCCCGAAGAATCCGATCTTCAACGTTCCGCGCGGAGCGGTCGACGACGGATTATAAAAAATATCGCGTGGCGTGTAAGTCGGAGGGTAAATTGGAAAAATATTGTTGAGCCGACGCCCGAAGATCGAATCGCCGAACGTCAAGACGACGAGCCGAATGTTGGGATAATCGATCAGTCGTTGAGCTTCGCGGAAAAAATTATCGACTTCGGTCGGATTGATGCCGTGCAATATAAAAATCAGCGGCTTTTTTATTTGACGGAGCGGCGAATGATTGAGCGCGCGGAGGTAACGATAGGTCGAGGTCGGAATGATGAGCGCGTCGAAGTCGGCTTGACGGTCGAGCAGTTGTCGATACCAACGTTGGCGATTGATCTCGCGCTTGGCGGCGGCGAATAATTTTTTCAAGCCCTTCGATTGCGAATAGGTGACGGCGTCGCCCGCAATTTTTTCGACGGGAACTTTATAATCGAATTGAAACGTAAAATTTTCTGGGACGAAGAAAAAAACTTCATGCCCGATCGATTGAAATTCGTCGACGATGATGCGATCGAAGTCGACCTCGTGACCGCCCGCCGTCATGATGTTCTCGAATATCGCCACTCTCATAACGACTCCTCCGCGCGGAGCCGACGCTCGTAATCAAATTTTGCCTCGTCATATTCGTTGTTCCATGTCTCCAAAATATTTTTGAGCCGACGGTTCATTTCATCAGTTCGAGTGATGATGTTCTCCGGACGAAAATCATTCAGTTCTGCCAGACGTTGAGTCATCGCGACTTTCGATTGTTTATAGCTCTTCTTTTTCTTCGCGAAATACTCGTTGCTTGCTCGGATGTTGTGTTTTTTCTCAAAAAGCGTCAAATTGCCTAGGCTGGCGATCAGTTCATTTATTTTTTCCGGAGTAAAACCGTTGAGATCGTAGTTATCCGTCCATTTTCGAGGATAGATATGCTCGATCTGTAATTTATCGGGCAAAACAGAGCTTTGCTTCTCGTCATCGTTGACGATTATTTTTAGCAGCATTTTTATTGAGTCGATGTTTTTAGTCTTCAACTTGACCTCATCGGTGAAATTACTGACGCCGTCGACCGATTTGAAACTGAACGGCGGATACGGCGATCGGATCGAGAAGACGTTCAAATTTATGATGCCGACTTTAATTGTATCGATAGCTCTGCGTATAAAACAGCGAGGGATAATTTGAGAGAGCAGTTTACGCAAAAAGAGCGAAAAACTTTCGAGGAAGTTCGGATGAGTATTGTTGACAAGATAGTAAGTGATGACGGCGTGCTTCCAAAAATCATGAGGATACAAAAGGAGGAGTTCCAACGATTGAATGATTTTTGTTTCGTGAGACCAAGGCTCGCCATCGATCTCGGCACGTTGCTTGACAACCGACCTATTCCATCCGTCCGTCGCTCGAGTGTAGAACATGTATGGAGCAAAAATATCTTCAACAAGATCGATCTCAAGTTCCGTTGCACGCTCGTCCAACTTTCTCCAATGGCAAATGAAAGACTTTCGCTCGTGTTCATCGATTGACTGATAAATTTTTGCTTTGAGAATATCCGCTTCAGTGAGAGGTTTGCCTCGATTATTGAGTGTTGAAAAGATTGTCAACGCCATATCTTGTGACTCGGCTTGAATCGGCAGAATGATCACCTGATTTAACAGACGATCAATAAATTTAAGCGCTGCGCCGACATCGATACTGCAATATTCCTTGTAGAGATTTTGAAGCAGACAATAGTTTTGTGAGTAAATGTCGGCTGCATTTGGATCAGCTTTGCCCGTCTCGAGGATTTTTAAAAAATTTTTTTCTGTCTGTTCGCCAATCACATTGGAACGAATGAGCACATCCGATTTGTTTACGTTCTCGACCGTCATGTCCATTTTCCAAATCAGAGGCTCAAGTTGAAGTTTGTTTCTGCCAATCACACTCGATTCTTTCATTGATTCGAGTTGACTGTAGATTGCGCGGAGTAAGAGAGTGATCGAGACCAGGCGTTGATGTCCGTCAATCACCTCACGCTGATTTTCGCCGTTATCATAGTGCACAATCGCCCCCAAAAAATATTCGTCGGTGTTCGATTTATCGCTTTCGGCGAACTCTCTGAGGTCATCAAACAGAGTGGATATTTCGTCCTTGCCCCATTCGTACGGTCGTTGATAATCGGGAATTAACAGCGGCTTCTGTTGACTGTCCTCGAAAAATTTTTTGATCTTCTCTTTTGTAACCGAGATCGTTGCCGACATACAATCATCTCCGTATTAGTGCTGCAATATTTTTTTTGACGGCGTCGTCGAGCCCGTCGAGCAACGCAAACCGCCGTCGATACGTCGCCCGCTTATGCGACGGAATCTCTTCGACGGTTTTTCTGTTCTCGATCAACGGCAACTCGTCAAACCGTTCGTCGTCCGTGTGATGACCGCCCGCTTCCAACCAAAAATCGCTGAACGACGTCTTCAATTTCCGATCCCGTCGCACATGATTATTGGCATAATACCCTTCGTTCGTCACCGCGTAAATTTTTTTCAGCCCGAGCGTCCGCGCAAACGCCTGCGCCGCATACAAAATCAAATTCTTCGTCCGATAAGCATGACATTTTTTCGTGATCTTTTTGATGATATCCTTCGCGCCGTCCATGTTAGGACCTTGCAACGCGCCAATCCACATCGACCAGTCGTCCGACCGATCCCGCGCAATCCAAAACATGATCTGATAAATCGTTTCGCCGTCCGGCAGGAGCAACATCAGCGCCGCCAGCCCTTCCTTCCTTTGACCCGGCTCCGCGCGGAGCACCAGCCGCATCGAGCCGAGCGATTCATCGAGCTCCATCGACCACAACTCGAGCGTCCGATCCGAATACAGATCGAGCACCGCCTTCGGCGCGAGAGTCGTGCGCAAAAACGTCATGTGATCCTCGATCAGCCGCACCCGCTCATCGAACGTCGACCGATGATAAAAAAATGCTCGCGTCGGCTGCTCGTACACGTACGGAAAATTTTCCGCCACCTGCCGCAGTAATTCATCACCGTCGAAAAATTTCACCACGCGTTTCATTCGCCGACGATTGATCAGGCAACGCGCGATGAACACCGCAAACCGATGCGCCTCACGCGGATTATTGAGATCATAAATTTTTTTCCCGAGCTCGATAAATTTTTGCATTGTCCTCTCCACACGTTATAATCGATGATAAAATTTTTAGCGCAAACGGCGGGAGTTGTCAACAATTATTTGCGACGGAGGCGAGCGTTGATGTCGGCGGCGTTGAAGGTGATGCAAAAATTTATGCGGGCGTTGGACGAGACGACATTGATCGGGAGGGCGGCGGTCGACGAAGCGATCCGCTCGTGCTCGACGTTCGACGGGCTTGACGGGCTGATCGAAAATTTTATAGCCGATTGCGAGAGTGCGTCGACGGCGGAAGAATTTTTACTCGATAAATGCGGGATCGATCTCGACAACGAAGACACCGGCGCCATCACCGGCTCCGACGCGGGCGGCTCGATCGTCAAAACGGCGAAGTCGATCATTCCCGGGAAGTCGGGCGCCGTCGATTATCCCGAGGGCACATCATTTGAGCTCGACGGGTTGAGCGTCAACGTCCCTAGCCGAAATACTCTCGACGATGTTCAACAGCGCATCATCCGCGATTTATACGGTTGGCAACTCAAAGGCGCGTTCGATCTGATCAAAGAATCCTACGGCGATAATTATTCTTTCGATCCGCGCGGAGCGGCAAAGGTGCGGACGCTCGAAATCAAATTTGTCTCGAGCGGAGCGTTCATGGCGCGCGCGGGGCATCGATACGCCCTCCGAACGGGCGAGACGACGGCGTTGGCATTGCAAATCAACACCGGATATTGCGACGCCGACGGGCAATGGTCGGGCGAAGTGTCTTTCGAGCGGGTACTGGCGCACGAGATGACGCACGCGGTGATGGCTGCCAACATCAATTATTATTCGGAGCTGCCGAGTTTCATCAAAGAGGGCGTCGCGGAGCTCACGCATGGCATTGACGATCAACGGCGCGCGGCGATCGAATCGTTATCGAAGGACGCGACAAATTTGCGTGCGGCGCTGTCGTCGAGCGGGGGCATGATGTATACGGCGGGATATATGCTGATGCGATATTTTGCGCGGCAGGCGGCGCGTTGAAGATCAAAAAAGCCGTCAACGTCGAGCTCGAGCTCGTTGACGCGGACGGCTTTATCAATCATTTCGGCGCTGATCACAGGCACGACAACCGATCGAGTTTAGCCTTATCGAAAACCCGACAAAGGGCACTCCTCGACGGAATAAACGACGACCATATATCGGCACCTCCTGTTTTCGTCGATGCTCAAGCGGACTGTTTGAGCGCGGCATCGATGGCGATTGCAAACTGATCGCCGCAAGAAGTTCCGCGTCCGCCGCAATCATTTCCTCTGAGAATGTCGGCGATCTCCCGCGCGTCCTTGCCCTCGACGAGTTTACCGATGGCGACGAGATTGCCGGGGCAGCCGCCGACGAACTTGACGTTATGAAGTTTCTGTTGCTCGTCGATGTCGAAGCGAATTTGTTTGGAGCAAACGCGCTGCGGAGTATAGGCGAAACTTTGCATTCGGATCACTTCCCCTTGAAAAATTTTTACGATGAGTATATTGTACAATGAGCCGCGTAAAATTTCAATCAGAAAGAGCCGCCGCCTCCGCCGTGCGATCCTCCACCGCCGCCTCCACCGCCGTGGGCGCCATGCCCTCCTCCGCCTTTCGACTGTCGCGTGACGTGCGAGAACAAAAATATATCTCTCGACTCGACGAGCTTGACGCTTTTTTTGTCGAGATAATCAATCGCCTCGACGGCGGGCTTGACGTTGCTCATCGCCCCGATCATCGACGAGCGCGCCGCCCCGCCCGAAGCAACTCCGGCGAAAATCGCTCCGACCAGCGCCAGAGGATCGAAGCCGCCGCTCGAACGACCATAGGGCGCATCATTCTGTTCGTAATAAGTGAGCTGCTCATCAATGGCGTTGAGGTACGTGTCGAAGGCGGCGTAATAATTCCCCTGCGTCAAAATCGATTGGAAGGCGTTCTGCAGATAAGGAATGCCGTCCTCCGTGGTGATGCGCCGCTTCATCTGCGCGTCGGTCGAAATGTGCCACTGCCGAGTATCCATTATGATAATCAGCGCGATCGAGCCGTTGGGCGCGCCGGAAAAATAATCGTCGAGAAGATTGTCGGCAATGGTATTGATCTCGAGCCCCCGCGCGGATTTTAAAGTTACGATGCCGACGCGGACGCCGTGTTTTGTTTCGATGGATTTAATTTTGTCGATGAGCGCCTGACGCTGATTGGGCTCGAGGAGTTGAGCGGAGTCGGTGAGCGACGTGATGATCGATGATTGAGGCGGCGATTGCGGTTGCGCGGCGACGATCGACGCGAGCATCGAGACGATCAAAACCGTCAAACAAAAAATTTTTTTCATGGCAGAATCCTTTCGATCACATAATGAGACTGATCAGAATGAAGGCGACGATGGCGACGACGAGGGCGACGGCGGCGGGATAAAGGAACGCCTTCTTTGAATCGTAAGGGAGCGAGCCGACGACCTTGCCGGTCTGACCGTTCATCATAAAAGTGTAGGGCTGATTGTTATAGCGCGTGGTGAGAATCCAGACGGGCACGAGCGCATAAGAAACGCTGCCTTCGGTTTTGATGACGGCGGTGTTTTGCGGCTCGACGGAATCATAGCCCTTGACGGTCGAGAAGAGGACTTCGCGGACGGAGTTTTCGATGCGCAGATCGGCGCGCGGCACGGCTTGTTCGGCGGTGACATCGTACTTATCGGCGAGATAACCGGCGAGGTAAGCGGCGCTGAACGGCACGAGTTCCTTATAATTGAAGGGCTCGATGCTGTCCATGAAGTCGTCGTTCATTTTTTTTGAGCCGTCGACGGGAACGCGCTCGAAAGTCATATCGGCGGCGCGCTCGACGTTAAAAACGGAAATGGTTTTGATAATCTGATTGCCGCCGTCGGCGACGCGAATTTTTTTTGCTTGGAAGGTGGCGTGCGCGTCGATATTGGCGTCGAAGAGCCAGAATGGGACGTACATGGGCTGGATTGCCTCGACGCGATTATTGGCGGTGAACTCGGAGGGCAGGAGCGTCTTACCGGCGTAAAATTTTTTGAGCGCGTCAACGGCATCGGCTTTGGTTTTTTTGAAGGGGATCACGAAATCGGGCTTGAGCATGCCGCTGAACCGTTTCGGAATCATAGTCGGATTGCCGCAATAAACGCACTCGGTTGCCATCGTATTTTCGTCGCAAACGATCTCGGCGCCGCAGCTCGAGCAGGTAAACGCCTTAAGATTGGCAAGCTCGTCGGCGTCCCAATGCTCGCCGGCGTCGGCTGTGTCCCATTTCGCCTCTTGAGCCTCGCGCTCGCGCGCCGCCATCTCCTGTTTAGCCTGAAAAAGTTGATCGACGGCGGCGATATCGAGTTCGGCGCCGCAATACTCGCAGGAAACTTTATCGTGCCCGGGCTGAAAGGACAGAGGCGCGGAGCAGTTGGGGCATTTATAACTGACGGAAGTAGCAGGCATAATGTCACCTCAAACTGAAAAATTTAGTGTAAGTATACGAGCAAAGGCGGCGTTGATCAAGAAAATTCGTTGACGGCGGCGGTGAAAGGGGCTAAAATTACTCGAGAAAAGAAAGGGGATGGGAGAATTGCCGCCGATAGACATAATCATCGGGCTGATTTGCATCGCGGTGTTCGGAGTGGCGCTGGGTGCGCTGATATACTTGCCGATCGCGGACAAAGAGTCGCCGCTGACGCTGGAGAAGCTGACGAGCGACATCATCTGGAGGTATCTGCCGGACTGGTTACTGTCATTTATCGGGTGCATCATCTTTCTGATCTTGAGTTTTATGTTGGTGTCGGGCGTCATGCGTTCGTGAGCATCAACGGCAACGAAGCGGGGCGCCGCCGACGCGGGTGGGAACCACGGGCTAATTTGGGCGCCGACCTCGACGGGCGGGTGCGTCGGCGGCGCCCTTAAAAAAAAATTTTTAAAAGCCCTTGACAAACAAATTTTAGACTGTTATCATGCGCAAGTCGTTTGAAACGACGCGTTCTTTCAAATCTAAACAATACATTTTGTGCAAGCTAACGTTAAGAGC